>JBGPOG010000378.1:0-4951 GCA_041487935.1 Chthonomonadia bacterium
CAGACGCTGGCGCAGATCGATCTCTGGAACAACCGCGACCGCTACGAGGTGGGGGTTTACACCCTTCCCAAGAAGCTGGATGAAGAGGTGGCGCGGCTGCACCTGGAGAAGATCGGCGCGAAGCTGACGACGCTAACGCCGAAGCAGGCGGAGTACATTGGGGTTTCGCCGGAAGGACCGTACAAGCCGGATACGTATCGGTATTAGTGGTGGGTTGAAGGAGGGGCGCCGCGGTTCACATCGCGAAGCGCGGCGCCTCACGCAAGAAAGTTGACAGTGGCAAATTAGGGAAACAGCGGTTAAGGTTGTTCCAACATGGATTGCAGCAGTCCAAAGACATCCGGCCTGTCATCGTTCCAGAGCCACTCCACCTGCAATGAGAAACTATCAATAACTTCCGAGCGCAGCTCACCGCTTGACAGTTCGAACTCCCGATATTCGCCGTTTGCCCGCACTAGTGTCCTAACTCGACGGCGCTTCGGGTCGATTAGCCAGATCTCTTGCACGCCAATCGTTCTGTATTCGGCCTCCAGTGCGTTTACCTCGGACGGCCGATCGCCAGGGGAGCGAATTTCGACGATGAGGTCCGGCTCCGCGTAAATGCCCTTTGGCCTGGCGATGTTCATTCGGTCCTTTCGAATGAACAGGATATCTGGAAGTCTGCCATCGAATTCTGTAATCCGCACGCCGGTTCTTGATCCCAGCACCCTGCCGAGGTCCTTGTGCTGAACATAAACCCCAAGTAGTTGAAAGAGCCACGAAAAGAGCCATTCATGTTCGATACTCGCTGCCATCTTCTCCACCAGTGTTCCCCGAACCAGCTCATACAAATCCTTGCCGCCGCGGTCTGTCCACTGTTCAAAGGTAATCGGCCGGTCTGAAACGAGCATTCGGCGCTCTTCGACTGAGAGCGAAGTGTGCAGGCCGTGCTTCTTGCGTGGAGATCCCACTGCGCGATGCGGGAGCTTTGGAATAGCGGCTGATTCCGTGACGGTCGTATTCATCGCATTCACCCAATTCGGACGGTATCTCGTTTGATGATCCGTTTGATGATCCGTTTGATGATCCGTTTGATGTCGCCATTCTACCATACTCCCCGCGCACATTCCAGTCTCGTGTCCGATGGTCAAAGTCCACTCTTGGTGAGATTAGACATCAGTCAGCTCATCTGGGCCAGCGTCCCGCGAGCCGCAATGTGGCCGGGAACTTATCATTTCATGAGTTTGCGGCTCGCGGGAAGCTCGCCCTCCCACTTCAATCTCACTGAATCTGAACTCATACTTCCCAAGCCGTTTCCGAAGCTCAATTCAACGGATCGCCGGAGGCAAAAAAACGCGGGGCAGCCGGGGTGGACTGTCCCGCAGGGGAGGGTACCAATGCCTGCGTCTCTTGTGGACGCATTCATGCAAGGCACATCTGTATAAAATTGGTTTGATTTCCCGGGAAGCAGAGGACATCTCTGCGTCCGAATTGTCACTCGGCTTGTTACTCGGCGCTTAAAGTCACGTGCTAATTCAAGAGTCACAAGCCGATCGGAAATGCGCCTCGGATCTACAATTGCCCGGTCAACTTAGTGCCCGCCCGCTCGATCTGGACGTACTGCAATAAACGGTACGGCGATCGATAGCCGCGACGGCTTCGAATCGCTTGTGCGCTTGGCTTGCGATCTAGGTCTTTTGACAGGCTCCGTCCCGGGACGAGCGTCTATCTGCAACAGATACGTCTTGGAGTCATTTCCGCGCTTAATGACTGCGGCCAGCGTGTCGCCCGGCTTGAGCGCAAGCGAGGCGCTGCGAACCGCCGCGGAGCTCGCGATCGCCCGCCCATTCAGACTGACGATGATGTCGCCTGTCTCAAGTCCGGCGCGGCTGGCCGGAGAATCCGGCACAACTCTATCGATCTTAACCGTAATTGCGGGCCGGAGATATGGGCCGTCCTGAACGTAACGCGTCTTCGTCACCGGGACGACTCCGATCCATCCTCGCACTTGATGTTTGCCGGCGCGGATGATTTCCACGATCTGGCGTACATCGTTGCTCGGGATAGCGAAGCCGGCGCTTGTTACCGGCGGCCGTAAGAACGTAATTCCGGGCTGCGGGTTTTCGTCGTCGGATTGCTCTTCGGGCTGCGCGGGACCCCGCCTGCCGGCTTGGCCCGCTCTCACTCCATTGGTTCCGTTCGCTCCTGTCTTTAGCGGGCCAGGCAGCGTGATTCCGTTGAATTTGAACTCCATTGGGGTGGGCACCCGGTTTTCGGTCCAGTCGCCTGCGGGGACTGCGGCCAGCATCCCGATGATCTCGCCGCGGGCGTTGATCAGAGGCGCTCCACTCGATCCCGCACCCACCGTTCCGGCAACCTGGATCAGATTGGGATAGAACCGCTTGCCCGCATTCGTCCCGTCGCCGCGAATACCGGCTACCAGATTGAGTGAAACGGAGTTCATCTGTCCGTTCTGATTTCCGATGGAGATTCCGAAGTGCCCAATCACCACCCGGCCGGAATCGCCCCATTTCAGGACCGGCAGCTCAGCGCCTGGCGCCAGCTTGATTACGCCGATATTCAGATCAGGTTCCATTCCGACGATGACACCCTTGATCCGCACGCCCTCGTCCGTAACGATGACCGGATTCTCCATTCCCTCGAGCACATCGG
Organism: Chthonomonadia bacterium; assembly: GCA_041487935.1. Taxonomy (GTDB): domain Bacteria; phylum Armatimonadota; class Chthonomonadetes; order Chthonomonadales; family CAJBBX01; genus JBGPOG01. Next base: position 2,653 of record JBGPOG010000378.1, read on the forward strand.
CCGTGGTTACGACGTATCCGTCACCGATCGAGAAGCCCGTGCCCGATTTGGGCGCATCGGCTGCGAGGAAGGGAACCATATGGGTCAAGGCTTCGCGGCTGACGCGTTGCGCCTCCTGAATCTTTGCCCGCAGATCATTCTGCTTTTTCTGTGTTTCCGCTTTTGAGCGAGCGCTCTCCTCAGGCTTGTCGCCAAGCTTTTCGAGTTTTCTGAGCTCCTCCCGAAGCGACTTCTCGGTTTCGTCGTTCACTTGCGCCAGGATCTTGTCCAGATCGATACCTCGCACGCTGACAATCGAGTTTCTTTCGTCTTCGATCGCGACGACCGCGCCTTTGGTTGACTTCACGATGTCGCCGACTTCGATCTGGATCTTCTCCAGCATGCCATCCGCCGAAGCCGTTCTGCAGAACGTCGTTGCAACGATCACCCCGGCTAACTGGAAGAACTTCAGCGTTCTTACCATACCGGCCCCTCCTCCCCGCCGCGCCGCGAATCCGTGCCGGTTCGTCCGCGTGTATCCAAAATGCTGCCCATGACATACTGGCGGGTTGTACCGTCGTTGTCAGGATAGGCAGCCGGTGAAATCACGAAGTTGTGTTTCGCCGAAACCGAGCCGCCGCCATCCACCGGCTCTCGATCGAATGCTTGCTTGACTACCGGCTCGTGCAATCCCGGCGCAACAGAAGCATTCCGGATCGGGGCCGCGGAATGATTAAACTTTGACGGCCTTCGGATTTGAACGTCCGGTTCTTCATCCGATCCCGGGTTACTAGCGGCCGTCCGGACACTAGGCCGCTTCACCGGAGCGACAAGTACTTTGCTTGTTCCGGATGCCGCACTTTCATCCGGTTGATTGCGATTGTTATCCTGCGGTCCTAGCGCGGTTCTCGAAAGCATTGGAAAGGAAACCGCCGGCTCCGTCGCAGACATCTTCAGATACATCAGTCCGGCAAGAGCTCCCGCGAAAGCAATCGCCCAGGCTGGCCCGAACCTCTGGAACAACGGTCGTCTCGCAACGGCGGCCTGGTTCGCGTTCTCCAGCTCCTCGCGCAGCTCCATCCAGGTTGAAGCGGAATCCGGGATGGTCTTGTTCCGCACCACGCCGACCATCTCCGCGGTCGCGCGAATCGCTTCCGCTTCGCGGCGGCACGCTTCACACCGCTCCAGGTGCACATCTACGCGGTCGGATTCCAGGCCGTCCAACGACTGATCCGCATAATCCCAGAGCATTTGTGCGATGATATCGCACTCACTTCGTCCAAACATTTTTTATCCCCTCGCCGTCAGCAGCGATTCCACGCGTTCTCTCAATCGCCGCCGGGCTCGAAACAGCCTCAACTTCACACTGGCGCGGGAGCATCCCATCACTTCCGCGATCTCTTCATAGCTCAAATCCTCCATATCGCGCAAAATAATGATATCCCGCTGGTCCACCGGCATACCTCGCAGGGCGCTCCTCACAGCAGCGGTCGTCTGCGATCTTTCCAGGACGTCGTGGGGATCGACCGCATGAGCGTCTTCGATCATGCCGTCCGGTACCGTCGCGGGATCGAACAGGATCTCTTTCCGCCGGTCCCTCGATTTTATCCGGTCGCGGCAAAGATTGCCGCATATTCGCAAAAGCCAGGTTCGCAGGGCACAGTCATTTCTAAATGAGGGAAACGCGCGGTACGCCCGCAGGAAAGTCTCTTGTTTAACATCATCGGCGTCCTCGCGATTTCCCAACAAATGGTAGGCGAAACGGAAAACATGCCGCTCATTTTCTGAATAGACCTGGCCGAACGCATCCAGGTCGCCAGCGCGACATCGAGCTACGAGTGCATCTTCCGGTCGATGAACAGATGCCTCCTGTGTTGCCAGCATGTACCCCGTTCCCCTCCCTAACGCTTAGATAGACGATCGCTCCGAGCTTGCGGTTATCACGTATTGTACGGGAAACGTGCGAGATGGGTTACAGCGCGGCCCCCCGGCCCCCTACCAGGGGGAGAAGGGCATTGCAAATTGCAAATTGGTTGCACGGCGGCCCGGAGTCGGAGTCATTGTATGGTATTTGAGTTGATTCTGCTGCAACCGATCAATTGAAGCACCTAAACTCTTTTCATATTGGTTGTACCCATCGTTCCAGGCATGGGTGTCGCTCCGATTCGTTTTTCTCGGGCTTTTAGGCGATGCCGGCGTGGCCCCCCGGCCCCCTACGAGGGGGAGAAAGGCATTGCAAATTGCGTGGCCCCCCGGCCCCCTACAAGGGGGAGAAAGGCATTGCAAATTGCGTGGCCCCCCGGCCCCCTACAAGGGGGAG
>JBGPOG010000379.1:0-4947 GCA_041487935.1 Chthonomonadia bacterium
CAGCCGACGCAAATGCGACGATCGTCGCGACATTTGGCAGCGGATCCAAGAGCGCTGCGGTGAAGGTCCGCGCCCCGTACTTGATCTCGGTGACCGTACTGCCGACGTCGGTCCGGGTCAATACCACTGCAACTGGCCGGGTATTTCTCAGCGGGCCGCCGATCCTGCCGGTCATCGTCACACTAACCTACAGCAGTGGAGTCACCGGACCGGCGAGCGTCATTGTGCCGAAAGGCCAGACCGTGGCGACCTTCACCGTCACTGCAACAGCAACGGGCACTCAAACCGTCACCGGTACTTATCCCGTTGGAACGAGCGTGACGTCGCCGGTGCTGGTGCTCCCATAGAAAACGAAGGACGGTTAGCATAGATCGGGGCTCCATCCAGTTGGCGGAAAGTCTGCCGACTGCACGGAGCCCCACTTCTTTGTGCGCTATTGAAAGGTCACTCGCAGTTGCGAAGCTCGAGGAACCACGCATGTCGATTGGATCCGGAGTCCTTTCCGAAAAGCATACCCAGTTCGAACAGCTCGCCCTCATCCCCATCTCGGACTGCCTGGCGCATGATTCGCGCGCGGACCGGCTGGAGGGCATAATGCGACGGAGGCATAACGATGACGTCACTCCCGCAAGGCAGGCATGCGCGCGTACGAATTCGCAGCCCGGTCCGGCTAACGTCCACAAGCACGCCGGCATGTTCCGCGTTCTCATCATCGATCATCATGATTGCTTTGGGCCGCGTAGACTGGCGAAGCGCGTTGCGGCGATCTTCCACCGCGACCTCAGAATCCAAACTCAAGCTCATTCTCTGTTTCTCCTCGGTGCAGCAGTCTCCCATTTCGCATAGTCGGATAATTCCGCAGAGTTCTGGAGGGTAGACAGGAAAAGAAACTCGACTGCACGGTAACAGACCCGTGGCGCAGTAATAATTTCCCAAATCGAGCGCGAAACCTAAATCGCGATTGACGACTTAATGCTGCTCTGTTAGAATACATGTGATGGGATTGTGCGAGACCGATGGACTATTTAGATTTCCCGTTGCAGGGCATTTCCGCAGGAACGAGGATCACGAGAGTATGGCAACGGATTACCATCCGCCGGCGAGGCAGCAGTGAGCTTTGCTACGGTGCTTCCGATCGCGGCAACATGCTGCTTGCTGACAACAATTTCGGCCGTATGCGGGCCAGCCCGGTCAGCTAAACAGCCGTTTTCAACTGGCAGTCTCAAGCTTTGGTACAAACATCCTGCCCGCGAGTGGGTTGAGGCGCGGCCGGTCGGCAACGGCCGCCTGGGCGCGATGGTTTTCGGAGGTGTGCTGAAAGAGCGGATTCAGTTGAATGAGAATAGCCTGTGGGACGGCCACCGCCAGGATACAAACAACCCGGAGGCGCTGAAACATCTGCCGGAGGTACGGAAGCTGCTCTTCGCAGGGCGAAATCGTGAGGCGACGGACATGGCCGGCAAATACCTCATGGGCAACCCTCAGCGAGTCAACTCTTACCAGACTCTTGGCGACCTGTGGATTGACTCGCACGTATCTTATCCTGTGGAGGATTACCGGCGGGAGTTGGATCTGGAGACTGGGATCGTAAGAACATCCTATCGAGCTGGCGGAACACGATTTGTCGGAGAAGTGTTTGTTTCACACCCGGACCAGGTGATTGTCATCAGGGAAACGTGCGACCGTCCGGGCGGACTAAACACTTCATTTCGATTGACTCGTCAGCAAGATGCGGTAACAGAGATCGACCCGGCTGGGAAACCGGACTACAGGCAGATTGTACTCCGTGGCCAGATCAAAGACACCATGCCCGGCGCGACCCCGACCTCCGGAATGAAGTTCGAGGCTCGCCTTCGAATTCTCGTCACGCCGGGACGCGGAACCATTGAATCGACAGGAGATTCGATCAAAGTCTCTCATGCAGATTCACTCACAATATTCCTAGCGGCGGGAACCAGTTACCGAGGCGGCGACCCTGAATGGAGCAGCCGTCTCGAGTTGGAGGCTGCGGCGGCGCAGAGCTATGGCCGCTTGAAGGACAGGCATCTCCGGGACTATAAACGCCTCTTCAGCCGGGTGGCCATCGACCTGGGTCACACTGCGAACGAATCTTTACCGACGGATGAACGCCTGGGTGCAGTTAAACGCGGCGCGGAAGATCCCGGGCTCATCGCACTCTACTTCCAGTACGGACGATACCTCCTCATCAGCAGCTCGCGGCCCGGTGGGCTGCCCGCTAATCTGCAGGGCCTCTGGAACGAGCACATCGAAGCGCCATGGAACTCCGATTACCACACCAACATCAATCTCCAGATGAACTACTGGCCCGCGGAGGCCACGAACCTTGCGGAGTGCCACGAACCGCTTCTCAGCTACGTCGAGAGCCTGGTGGAACCGGGCAAGCGGACCGCTCGCATACACTACGGGTGCAGCGGGTTCGTCGTCCATCATCTCTCGAATATATGGGGTTTCACGACTCCGGCAGATGGAGTGTGGGGAATCTGGCCAATCGGCGGCGCGTGGCTCTGCCGCCATGCGTGGGAGCACTATGCCTTTTCCGGGGATCGCGACTATCTCGCAAAGCGCGGCTATCCGCTTATGAAGGAAGGTTCCAAGTTTCTGCTCGACTACCTCGTTGAAGATCCAAAGGGCCGGCTGGTGACCTGCCCGTCGCACTCCCCGGAAAACAGCTTTCGTATGCCGGATGGCTCGACCTCGATGTTCACGTACGGCGCAACCATGGACCTGGAGGTCATTTACGACCTTTTCACGAAGTGCATCGAGGCCTCCAAATTACTCGGCGTGGATGCCGAATTACGCGATAAGCTGCAGAGCGCGCTGACGCGCCTTGCGCCTCTTCAGATTAGCAGTAAGACCGGAAGGCTGCAGGAATGGATCGATGACTATGCGGAGCCTGAACCGGGGCATCGCCACGTATCGCACATGTACGGCGTCTATCCTTCGGACCAGATCGACGTACGGAAGACGCCCGAGTTAGCCAAAGCTGCGCGGGCATCCTTGGAGTATAGGCTGAGCAACGGAGGCGGCCACACAGGGTGGAGTCGCGCCTGGATCATCAATCTCTGGGCGCGGTTCCAGGATGGCGAGAGGGCTTACGAAAACGTCCAGGCGCTATTGGCCAAATCGACCCTGCCGAACCTGCTCGACAATCATCCGCCATTTCAAATTGACGGCAACTTCGGCGGATGCGCCGGAATTGCCGAAATGCTTTTGCAAAGTCATCAGGGAGTAATTCAGCTTTTACCGGCGTTGCCCAAAGCGTGGCGGGCCGGACGGTTCGTGGGGCTGAGGGCGCGCGGAGGCTACGTCGTCAGCGCGGAATGGAACAACGGAGAGGCCGTGAGAGTCTTCGTGAAGGCGACCCGCAGCAGTGAATGCCGCTTGCGTCTTCCGCAAGGGGAAAGTGTTGAAGCGATCGTGGAGTCGGGCAAATCGATTCCGCGGCACCTAACGGGGATCGATTCCAAGACGATTAGTTTCCAAGTAGCAGCCGGACGGACTTACCAGTTGCGGATTCGGGCTGGCGGCATCGGGCAAGGTCGCTGAACGGTTCTAATCTCGCCGCCGATCAACTCTGCGCTTGTTACTGAAATCGTTCGTTGTCGCATAAACGGGACTCATGGGCGCCGGATTTGCTGAGAATCATAGCGTTGCGCGTGACATGACTGTACGACGCACTTGCGAACTGATAAGCCCGCAATTGAGGAAACTCCAAGGGAATTGAAGGAATCTAAAGACGTTTTTGGCGCACATAATTATTGTGCGCTGACATTGGATAAGAATTTACGTGTGACAAATGCCGCCTGGTTCCAGGGTTCAAGGAAGCCGGATCAGCGGGTAACGCCGGTCGATTTAGGCCAGGCCCTACGGAATGTTACCGGCTTGGATCTGCCGGATGAAGAGATCGGTCGCATAGAGGGGGTATGCCGGCGGCTTCTCGACAACAAGCAGGTGGACCTCGCAAAGCGCTCCTGGGGTTGGGTGCCGGAGGCCAACGATCTAAGCCACTCGCCTCATAAAGCGGTTGCCGCTGCGCTCTATAATGAAAAGGGTGCTCCATCGAATGTTTTGCTTGTGATCGGGAGAATAGTACCGGCCTATTCCGATGCTGACGAAGCCCTGCTGGCAGTGGCCCCGCGCACGCGTGAAGATCTCATCGATCTTGCAAGGCAGCTTGCTGTTTCGTTGAATCATGAAATCAACAATCCGCTGTTCGTGGCGAGCGCAACTCTGGAGGACGTTCTGGCCGAGGAGCAGGATCCGAAAGTACATCACAGGCTTCAGACAGCCCTGGATGCCGTGTGGAAGGTGGCGGAATCGATCAAACTGCTGCAAAACCTGAGCGAAGTCGTTTCGACCACCTATATCCCCGGGTTTACGATGATCGACCTAAAAGCCTCTTCCAAGAAGACTTAGCCGTAAGTTACCCCTTCAGTGCCTCGGCTCCACCAACAATCTCCGAAATCTCCTTTGTGATGCCCGCTTGGCGGGCGCGGTTCAAAGACAAGGTTAAAGTGGCAATCATCTTACCCGCGTTATCGGTCGCCGAGCTCATAGAGGTCATCCTTGCGCCGTGTTCGCTCGCCACTGATTCCAGCACCGATTGGTAGATTTGAGTTACCACGTATCGCGGCAGAAGCTCTCCAAGGAGCTGGGCCGGGGCGGGTTCGAAAATGTAGTCGAGCGACGGGCCTCCCTTTTGAACTTCCGGGGTCTCGATAGGAAACAGCTTGAGGACGGTTGGACGTTGGGTGAGGGCGGACTGAAATTTTGTATAGACAAGGAACAGCTCGTCGATATCGCCGTCTTCGAAGGCGGACCTGACCGATTTTGCGATGGACGACGCCTCGCCGAAGCTGACGCTATTCGTATTGATCGACAGGGACTCGACCACGTTGTAATTCCGGCGGCGGAAAAACGCGTTCC
>JBGPOG010000380.1:0-4944 GCA_041487935.1 Chthonomonadia bacterium
CCACCCTCCCGCCGCGCCAACCATGAGCCCGAGCGCCACCGCCAACCAGACTGGCGAGCTGTGGGTCAATCGCTCGCCGGTCACGCAAGCGCAGAGAGCCAAAGTCGCCCCAACGGAAAGATCGATGCCGCCGGTGAGGATTACCAAAGCCTCGCCGCAGGCCATGATCCCGATGAAGGCTGCCTCCTGCCCGACCTGTGCGAGGTTATCAAGCGATCGGAATGCTGGTTTGGTTCCAACTAGCCACACCAGGACAATCGAAAGCAAGCTCAAGGCGGGAAGCTCGCGGATGGAGCTGAGGCTGGAAAGCAACGAACGATTTTGGAGGGTTGCGGGCTGAATCACAAAGTCGATCCTGAAGTTAGCGGACGATTCGGGCCGGTACTCCCGACGCAATTGCTTCTATTTCAGCGCGCGTCGCGATCAGTTGATCGCCGGGAATAGTGTATTTGATCGCGGCCATGGCCACGCCGAAGCGGAGGCCGCGCTCAAGCTCACCATCGAGATAGCCGTCGATAACGCCGGCGTCGAAGGCATCCCCGCCGCCAACGCGATCGACTTCAAACGATTCGAGCGCATCGGCTTTGTGAACGACTTCGCCTTCCAGGGCGATGGAGCCATCTTTGCCGGCCGTGACCACTACGTTCTGCGTCGAGAAGCGCTGCTGGAACTCTCTGGCGATTTGCTCTGCAGATCCGGTCAAGCCGAACACTTCCTCCGCGTCTGCGACCGGGCATAGGAGCAGATCTGCGTCGAGAATTATCTCCGAGAGAACCGAGCGCGCATGGTCTGGCGGCCAGAGTTTGCGGCGGTAGTTCACGTCGAATGACACACTTAGAGACCGCTTACGGGCTTCTTTGGCAGCCGTCCGCACAGCTTTCGCGCAGCCTTCACTTAGCGCGGGTGTGATCCCGGTCAGGTGAAGGTGGCGCGAAGCCTCTATCAAGCTCCAATCGATTTCGTTTGGTTCCAGTGTGCTCGCCGCGGAACCGGCTCGGTCGTAATGAACGTGATGCGGGCGCGGCCTCGCTCCGAATTCGACGAAGTAGAGACCCGTTCGGCCTGTCGGCGTCCAGATGACGTTCGATACATCCACACCCCAGCGGCGGATGTCCTGGCAAATTCGCCGCCCGAGCGGATCGTCGACAAGCTTCGACCACCAGCTCACTTTCCGGCCAAGCTGTGCCAGGGCGACTGCGGTATTCGACTCGCTTCCACCGACTCGAACTTCGAACGAGTCCGCCATCTCGATCCGCCCGAAACCGGGCGGACTGAGTCGGAGCATGGTCTCGCCGAAGGTCATGACGTCGAATTGGGGCATCGGTACGGTGAATTCGCAGGCGCGAGTTTTGTCATTTGCCGGAAGGTTAATCAATCGCAGCCACGGCAGCCCTCACGGTTTCCGCATGCTTGGAGATGTCGAATTTCGTGAGAATCTCTCGGATTGTGCCTGACTTATCGATCAAGAAGGTCGTTCGCTCGACGCCCATGTACTTGCGTCCCATAAAGCTCTTTTCTTTCCAAACGCCGTAAGCTTCGCAGACGGCATGATCCGCGTCGGCGAGGATCGGAAAAGGCAGTTGATATTTCTCCACGAATTTGGCCTGCTTCTTGACCGGATCCGGGCTGACACCCAGGATGACCGCATCGATGTCCCCAAACGCCGGGAAAGCGTCTCGAAAACCGCACGCTTGCATCGTGCATCCAGGGGTATCCGACTTCGGGTAGAAGTAGAGCGCAACCTTCCGGCTGCCCTTGAACTCGCTCAAACTGACGGTACGGCCATCGTGTACGGTGAGCGTGAAATCCGGCGCGGGCGATCCTACGGCGGGCGGTGTGTCGGCCAATGCGAGAACTCCTTGAAGTATTGCAACCCTTGCTCGGTCGAAGACGCTTGATTGTAGCACAACGGCAGGCGAAACGTCCCCGTGGCTCCCGCCAGGAGCAGCTGCTCCCAGAATGCTGGCGTAGGGGTGAAGCATTCGCGCACAGGCTCGAGATGAGTTAGCAAATCATCGAGCGAATGCTTCACCCCTTGTCGCAGAAACGCATTCCGTATCCTAAAGTCTCAAACTCAGGATATTGACCCGCAAATGCCGGTTACAGCTTGAATACGCTGTCCGGAATGCCCATGTTCACCCTCACGTTACGGTAAGCCGTAACTCCGGCGAGCTTTCGGTCCGCGTTGGTGGCCTCGATCGTCGACGGGAACCAGACACCAGGCTTGATCTCCTTGGGGTCGTTGAACAGGTAGACCGCCTGGAGCTTGCCTTCCAAACTGTAGGCTTCGCGGCGGCGTACGACCTTCGTCTTTGGATCGATGAAGATCACTTGATGCGAGTGATCCCCCGCATCGTGATTCTTGAATGTGAAGTCGAATACGCCACAAGGCGTGCCTTCGACGGAGCCTTCCCGCAGAAACTTGGCGTCGTTGTAGGTGAGGTAGTATTCAGAGACTAATCCCACGTCCATCAAAGTTTTGCGCTTGCCGGGAGCGTCTCCAAAGTCGCGCCTGGAGCGGATTCCCATCTTCGGAAACGAGACCGTCTGTTGCGAGCCGTTGATTATGAAAACCCCCTTTGCCCCTTCAAGGCCGCCTTCAATCCGAACCATATTCGGCTCTTTGTACTTCATTACCACTTCCTTGAGCCTGTAGAGCAGCACCGCATCTCTGCTGATTTTGCCAAGCTCCCGCTCGTCGACCTTAACTACCGTCATGTTCGCTTGAAAGTCATCCAGCTTCTGGCAAATGTAGCTCTGGATATTCGTATCGACCGCCGACGCGCCATTAGCGGGAAACATCAAAATTGCGGTAATCGCGCCAACAACGAGAGAGCGAAGTTCAACTCTGGGCATTATTCGGTCCTTCCTTCATTTCGTTAATCATGTTCGCCATGTCTTGCGTACATTTGTATTCTGCCGACTTTCGCATTTCGAGGGGCGAGAACGATAATCTGGCTGAGTCCTTCTTGATTAATAATAGACGCCGCGGAGCCGTCATTCCCGATGTCGTTATCGGGAATCCAGGCTCTAAGACAGTAGATTCCGGCTAAGGTCATGCGGGAATGACGTTACTGCCGGCTGGTTAATTGAACTCCGCAATTACCTCCCTGCCATAACAAATCCCAACTATTGTAGACGAAACTTCCCTCGTTGCGTTGCGGTTATTCGGTATTGGCTTGCTTCTTGGCTCGCGCCAGGAGGGCGGCCCCAGGGCTTTTCTTGTAATACGCATCGAGTGGATAGCAGCCGGAAACCAGGCCATTGCGGGGGGCGGTCGTGCAGTCGCTGAAGGTCCGGCAAAGCCGTTTCGTTTGAATCTGTTTTCCGTCGATCAGGTCCCGCGGGAGCTCCGGGTAGCTCAATACCATCCTTCCGAGGCCGGCGAAATCCACCCAGCCTTCCCTGACCGCCGCTTGCGCCACGTTCGGCAGGAATTCCTGGAGATAGCTGTAGGCCGATCCAACGATCGTGAAATCCGGATTTGCCTGCTTCAGATATCGCGTCACGACCATCTGGCGGGCCACGCCGATCAGCGGGTCTTCCGGAGGTTGATACGCATCCGACGGCGGATAGAACGCCGGGCGTTGAATGTGCGGATTGTAATACGGGCTGCCTGCCGTCAGGTTCACTACTCGTATGTCGAGCTGTCTCAGGATGTCGAATAACAAGATCGGTTCCGTGAGGTCCGGCTCCGTCGGTTGATCGAAATCCACGCCAAACGCATACCTGTAGGGCATGAAATCGCAGAAGTTCTCGAAGATGCCGGGTCCCGGCTTGCCCGGCAGGGATTGGCCGGGATCCGGCTGGTAGGGTACCAGATCGAAAGCGCTCAGGCGAACGCCGATCCCAAGACCCGGGGCCTCCGAGCGCGCGCCTTCCACTACTTCCCGCAAGAACCGAGCACGGTTTTCGAGCGAACCTCCGTAATCCCCTGAACGGGTATACGCGCTCAGGAATTCGTGGCCGAGATACCCATGGCAGTGCTTGATATCGACAAAGTCAAAGCCAAGGCTCCGGGCCAGGCCGGCGGCGCGGTGAAACTGTTCGATAATCCGGCGGATATCCCCATCTGAAAGCGCCGGATAATCGGGTTCAATTCCGAGCCGTGCATCCAGGATTGGGTGATGGTAGACGATCTGCGGTTCCGCCCGTTCCTTTGCGTTTGGGCGGGCGAACCGTCCGGAATGGGTCAGTTGCAGTCCGATGACCAGGTCATCAGACGGACCGCACACTTCGCGGTGGGAGGCGGCCAGCGCTTCTCTTAAGCGTCCGATCTCGCCCGAAGTACCGTCACGTAACATCAGTTGGTTGGGGTTTGCGCGGCCTTCCGGGCAAACAGCCACCGCTTCCCCACCCCAGATTAGCTTGGCGCCGCTCTCGCCAAACCTTCGCCAACGGCGGAATGTGTTTTCGGTTGGGCGGCCGTCCTTAGTTCCGTCCCAACCCTCCATGGGCTGTATGGCGAAGCGATTGCCGGCCGTTTTACCGAAGATATGGCATGGCTGAGCCAGCGGCGAGTTTGGGCCGTGTACAATGACATCGTCGCAAGGGATGCCGGCCCCGAGGGTCCGAAGCAGCTCCCGGAACTCCGGCACGGTGCGGATGGTGGCAATCTTCGTATAGTTTCCAAACGACAATGTGGCCAATACCCTTTTTCGCGTGAACGGTGATTGCTGACTAACCCGATCTATTCATGAGCATGGAGAGTTGCGGTCGGGACGCCCGCGCTCCGGGCCTTTCGCAAACAATCCGGGCAAATTGTAGGGATGAAGCATTCGCACGATCAGCTACCGAAATTGATGGCAGGCTTCTGCGCGAATGCTTCATCCCTACCGTCGGATCGTAACCCGTCGGTGCGTTTAGTTTACACCACGCTCGATTAAGAAAGATTAACGAGGAGATTGCCACATTTTGGTGGTAATGTAAGCAGCGGTCCGGGCG
>JBGPOG010000381.1:0-4938 GCA_041487935.1 Chthonomonadia bacterium
AATCGCATATTTGCCCGTTTCAACGGCGTGAAGCAGCGGAGTGCTCCCGTAGACATCGACGGCGTTTATCTTTGCACCGCGCTTGAGCAAGTCGTCGACCGCAGCTTGATCCCCGTACCAGGACATGTACATCAGGGGCGTGGTCCCCCAGCCTCCCTGTACATTCGGGCTGGCGCCCCGCGCAATGCTATCTTTGATCTCTTGATATATGCGGTCGGTAAGAAGCTTGTCTCCAACATACATCCCGGTGGTCAGCGATTTGTAGAGCGTGGCATCGATTCCCGAATATTTCGCTCCGGGATCTTCACGCTCGGATTCTTTGTCCCGTGGGAGTTGCACAACCACCTTCTGCTTGCGAATTAGATCGCGCAGTTGTGCCTCCAGGCCTGCTTGCTGCGCAAACAGTGTAGTTCGCGGACTGCCGGTGAGTGCCGACTGAACCCCCCCGGGTTTCCGGAATTCACTCTGATACCGTTCCCCTGGAAAGAGTTGACCGTTGACTCTCCAATGAATGAATCGCTCGATACCGGGCGAGCCTTCGTAGTATCCTTCGGGAGTGTAGGCGATCCAGGCACTGTCCGCGCCCAAACCTCCGAGAATTGCAAGCCGGACTCGCAGCTTTCCGGTTGCAACGTCCCATAGCTTGACCGTCTCTTCTCCATCTACAACGGCAATCAACGTCCCATCTGGAGAGAAACGAATACTTCGGGGCTCGTTCACGCCCTGGAGTCGGCGCAATAACGCTCCTGAATGTGTCGCCCGCAGCCTTACAATTCCCTTCGTGTCCCCGGCCGCTACCTTTGTCCCGTCTGGAGAGATCGCAACCTGCCTTGCTTGACTTCCAGTGTCATATGAACGTATCAGTTTTCCGGTGCGCAGGTCGAAAGTCTTGATATCTTGTGGATCCCCGCCGACCGCTATGATAGTCTCAGCCTTATCGATAGCAAGCGATTCATTGGAGCCCTTTGAACCGATCGTGCGTAGAATTGCGCCGGCGTGCACGTCCCAAATGATCAGGCGCGAATCATATCCCAGGGAGCAGAGGGCCCTGCCATCCGCGCTGAAAGTGACCGCAGTCACTAGTCCGCTGTGACCTTGAAGAGAGCGAATTCGCTTGTGCGTGCTCGTATCCCATAGGTCAAGGACCGGGTTGCTGTCGCTTCCCGGTTTGCGAACACCTCGCTGTGTACCCCCGGCTTTCTCTTGTCCCCGGCAATTGCGAGGATGCCGCCGTTTGGTGAGAGCGCGACAGAGAGAATCCGGCTTTTCGGCACTCCGGCTTGGCCCAGCTAGGCCAGGGTCTTTCGATCCCAAAGGAAGGCGATGCCGTCCTGCCCGCCCGTGGCGACGATCGTTCCGTTTCGGGATACAGCCAGGCCGCCATGTGTGGAGCTCATGCCGGTCAGCGCGCCTTTCCAGGCCCCCGTGCGCAGATCCCAAAAGTGAACCTCTCCGTCAGGCGCTTCAGCGCCGTACGTGCCGGTCACAACGGCCAGCGTCTGATTGTCTGCAAGAAACGCCAACCGATGAGCCGGGTGTCGGTCCGAGCCCAATCTGGAACGTTCATCGCCGGACTCCACATCGAAGATTCTTACGCTGCCATCCCTCTCCGGCAGCGCTGCCAGGCGTGCATCCGGCGAAAATGCGATCGAGTCGATCTCTCCCTGGGGACGGATCGTGTTTATTAGCGCACCTGTTGCAACGCTCCACAGCTCGATGGCAGGCTTGCCGAAGTTATGCTCTCCTTCTGACGAGGCCACGTACTGCCCGTCATGAGAGAACGCGACCACTCCAACACCGCTCGCGCCGACGTGCGCCTTCATCGAGCGCAGCCTGCGGCCGGTCCGGTAATTCCAAAGCGTGATGCTTCCGTCGGCGGTTCCGCATGCAAGCATGGAATCATCGGGTGAGAATGCAATCGCTCCGGGTTCCGCCCCGGAGTCGAGCGTTCGGAGAAGCGTACCTGTGCGAGCGTCGCGGATCTGTGCTATTCCGGAACGTATGAAGACCGCCAGAGTTCTGCTGTCCGGCGAGAGCGCCAGCTTGAAATGCCAGCTTCCGTCGATCGCCAGACTGTAAAGCATCTCGCCCGTTTTCACTTTCCAGGCTTTTACAGTCCAGTCTTCGCCGCCCGTGGCAAGGACCTCCCCATCCGGACTGAAAGCAAACGCCCCGACCATGGACGAGTGCCCGCGCTGCAGGACAAGTTGGGGACCAACCTGGCGCGTCGTCGAGATTGCCGCTGCGGGGTTGTGGTATATTGTGGACCGCTGAGCCCAGCCGAAACCCTGGAAAAGGAAGATGGATCGATATAGGGGCTTTGCGCATTTCGACATTGCGCGCGTCGTGGTCCTACCGAGCACAGATTATCTGCCTTCATTAAGGAGAGCGCGGCCGGAGCATCGATCCAGTGTTTATTCACGCCGTGATGAAGTCGCTCAAACCTGCGTGGATTCGGCAATGGGACGGAAGCAATGTTATACGTACAGTGGATTGCGGTGGAAGACGAAGCCTTATGGAGCGGTTTCCCAGGGAACTTCAACAGTGCCTCGGTGCCGGCAGCGACACAACCCTGATGGTCTGGGCCGATCTAGATCATGACAGAGACGAAGGCAACGCACTGAAACACGAATTCTGGAAAGCAGCGCAGGCAGCGAATATAGCTAAGAAGGACGTCGATGGGGTGGTTTTCATATTCGCAAAAGATCGGCTTGAGAACTGGATTCAGTTCCTAGAAAGTGGTGCGACTGACGAGTCCTTTGAAGCCCCCAAGGTAAGACATCTTTCCCAGTAGGAATTCATGAGCTGAAAGTCATCAGTTTTCACAAGCTCTTGGACTGTTCTGGGCCAGTTTGAGCTATCCAGAATCTCAAGCCGTCTGGGTACGATGTTCACGTGCGGGATTTCCGCATCCTCCCCTACAAACCGGAAGCGCTTGGGAAGACGGGCGTTGCCGTCCTCTAGTCCTCCGGCAGGAATCCCCGCTCGCCATACACGGCAAGCACAAAGGCCAACTGTTCTACGGCTGCGCGAACTATCCGGAGTGCAGGGAGATTGTTAGCGGTTACACGCAGTGCAGCGAAGAGGTGTTGTACGCTACAATAGAATCTGGGAGCGTTAAGCTATGACGGCTCATGGAATAGACCTGGATTCGGAAGCGATCCGAAGCTTCTGCGCGAAGTGGAAGATCAGGGAGTTGAGCGTGTTTGGATCGATCCTACGCGACGATTTCCGGCCTGATAGCGATATCGACTTCTTAGCAGATTTTGAAATGAACGCCGGGTGGGACGCCTTCGACCACATGGATATGGAGGAGGAGTTGGCGAAAATCGTCGGACGGAAAGTCGATCTTGTCGGCCGATCGGCCATCGAGGCTTCTAGAAACCGCTTTTACAAGAAAGAGATTCTGTCCACGGCGGAGCCTATCCGTGCGAAAAGATAACGCTTTCCTCGAGGATATTCGCCTCGCCGAGGAAGACATTGCCGGATTCATAAGCGGTATTACGCTCAAGGAGTTCCTTTCAGACGCAAAAACACGGTTTGCAATCGAACGGCAATTGATCACTATTGGCGAGGCTGCAAACAACGTCTCGGTGGAGCTAAGAGGAAAACACCCAAATGTCCCCTGGGCCAGGCTCATCCATCTTCGTAATTTCTACGTTCACGCATACGACCGCCTCACCCCGGAAGAAGTTTGGGGATCGGCGAAGAAGCTTGTTCCACGAGCGGCGAGGTTGATTGCTCCGCTAATCGTCGAGGAAGAGGAAGAGACCGGATGAGCAGTCTCCCCATCTCCCAGGATTCCCGATACGTCACTGCTTCATCTTGAACGTATCCAGCGTTTTCTTTAACCTCGGCACTACCGGGCGCTTATCCTCGAGGGGATATTCAGGGCCGGAGCGCCATCAAGCCATCTTCCATCGTCCCTCCATCGTTGCCCCTCAACCATCAAACATCAACCCGAAAACTCTTGGGGACGATTTGGGGACGATCGTTTGGTATCCTGGCATTGTAATATTCGACCGACCGCATATTTCGCTCCGTTAACCGGGCGGCGGCTTCGGTTCGATCGTCTGCTGGATACCGCGACGAATCGAGTTTCTGATGGTTCGGCATATTCAAGAAGCCGGACGTCGCGGAGGTAAGAAGGGTGAACTCGAACATGTCTCCCAAGGACCGCCTCGCCCTGTTTTCGGTCAGCAGGGCGCTCGCGAGATCGGCTGTACGCCAGACCGTTGCGGATTATGGCCGTTCGCTCCCTCACGCACTCGGCGCCGAAGACCTGGAGTCGCATGCCCTGCTGGCGTTGTGGGATGCCTGTGAGTATTACGACCCTGCGAGAGGTGTTTTTCGCGCCTACGCATTGAAGGCGATTCGCCGGCGGCTTCGGCGAGCTCTCGCATACCATGGCCGGGAGCCATATGCCGATTCGCTGGAAGCCGCCGAGGAACGATGCGGCGACCGCCTGGTTTCACCGGAAGCCGAGCCCTGGCTGCAAGTTGCGATGAAGATAGAGCGCGAGCTGTTTTATACGCACCTGGCGCGGCTACCCGAGCGAACGATGAGCGCTACTCTGCTATCCATCAAGGGGTTCGGGCCGACGGAGATTGGCCGCGCGCTGGGAATCAGCCGGCAGCGCGCCAACCAACTGCCTCGCGAGGCGGTCGTACAGATTCGCAGGCAGCTCGCGGTCGCGAGTACCAAATAACTCCGGGGATAGATTCGGCTCTACTCTGCCGATAATTCAAGTAGTCGCTCACTTTTATGAGGACTTCTCTCTTTCCTATGCCTGCGTTATCCGGTGCTTGAGGGCACAATGTGGCGCAGCGGCGGCTGACGGAGAGAGGGCAGGCGCACCGCCGAAATCTGGCGGTGCGCCTGCTTCTAGTGTAGTGTCTCCATATCAGCCTTACAATGTGAAGGAAAAGCAGGTTCCTC
>JBGPOG010000382.1:0-4936 GCA_041487935.1 Chthonomonadia bacterium
GTTGTGAGGGACCTGCTTTTGACGTTTGTCCTTAGGAGCCGCTTTTGCGAGGGACCTGGCCAGACGGCCACCCGTATGGGTGCTTTTCCTTCACATTGTAAGGCTGATATGGAGACACTACACCAGCAGTCTGGCCTACCTCAATAGAACGAAGGTTCAACCGGCTTCAAAATCATTGGAGCCGGTTTTCTGGTTCGTCCCGTTCAGGTTAAGCGCTCAATCTGTTCCCAGGCTAATCTGCATTCCAGAACCGCTCTACCCGCGGCCAGAGACTGGCTCGGGAAGCGGGCGGAAGGTGCCGCACGAATTCCTTTCCGTATCCCTTAGTGAGCAGCCGGGTATCGAGAATACAGACGATCCCCCGATCCTGCCGCGTTCTAATCAACCGGCCAAATCCCTGTTTGAGCCGGATTTGCGCCTGCGGCACGCTGAACTCGTTGAACCAGTCGCCGCCAGCGGCTTTGATTGCGTCGGTTCTGGCCCGCGTGATGGGCGAGTCAGGAACGGCAAACGGCAGCCTGTCGATAATAACGCACGAGAGCGCGTCTCCCGGCACATCTACCCCTTCCCAGAAGGTTTGGGTTCCGAACAAAACTCCATTTCCACTGTTCTTGAACTGCTCGAGCAGAAGTCCTGCCGGCATATCGCCCTGCCGAAAGAGGGGAAATGTGAGTGCGCCGTTCAACCGGTCGTAGACCTCATTCAGCATCTTTCTAGAAGTGAAGAGTAAGAAAGCCCTGCCATTTGTGAGGTTTACCAGCCGGATGATTTCCTCTGCGGCCGCTGCGGCAAAATCCGATCCGGAGGGATCGTTCGGAGGCGGGAGGTGCGACGGGACGTAGAGCAGCGACTGCTCGCCGTAATCGAAAGGCGAACCGGCAATGCATTCGCGAGCGTCTTTCGGAATGGATAGGCGGGACCGCAGGAAGGTGAATCCCCCGGAATTTGCCAGTGTTGCGGACGTAAGCACCACGGCGCCCACGCTTTCCCACAGCATTGCTTCGAGCTGCTTCCCGACCGCAATCGGCGTAAAGTGGAGCGTGGTTCTCGGCTTGTATCGTCCCTTCCGCGAGGCCGGTTCGTCCTGGGTGCGGTGCGGCGCGTGTTCTCCCCACCGAATGTAATCCGGATCCTCGTGGAACAAGAGCGTTAGAAGTTCTTCTCGAAGACGCCCGCCCATTCTTGCCAATCCATTCAGACGGTCTTCAAGCGGGCCTCGCGCGTCCTTCGCCAGACCGATAATCTCCTTTTGAATCGCTTCCAGCGTTATGCAAAGCCGGGTTCCGGCAGCTTCGCACTTACGGCGGGATTCTTCATTGAGGATATCGTGGAAAAAGAAATCCAATCTTGACGTTTCGAAGAGTGCAAATATCTCGGCATTGATCGATTCTGCGGCATCCAGGCGCAGCATGTCGATGTCGATACCCTTTGTACGGCGCACCCGATCCAGAAAGTATGGGATGCGCCGGTTGGAGATTTCGAGTCCGAAAGTCTTTGTAGAGACCTCTTCCAGGTGATGCGCCTCGTCGAATATGACGTGGTCATAATCCGGCAAAATCCCGCTCATCGGGTCGGCAGTCCTCACGGCAAGATCGCTCATGAACAAGGCGTGGTTTACGACGAAGAGGTTCGCTTCGGTGGCGTTGCGCTTCATCCGGTAATAGAAGCATCTGTCGTAGTAGTGGCACTCCTGGCCGCGGCACGTGTCCACATTCGCAGAGACCTCCGGCCAATCCGAGTAGACGAAAGGTAACTCCGCAACGTCCCCCGTTTGGGATTCGCGCACCCAGATTTTGATCTTACGGAACAGAGGGTCCGTCGATTTGAACAGATCGGCCTCCGCCGCGTCGAGGTCTTGCAGGCACAGGTAGTTTCCGCGACCCTTCATCAAGATCGCCCGGACATTGACGTCCGGAAAGAGTTGTTGTGCGAGGGGAATGTCCTTTTCGATGAGCTGAGTCTGAAGGCCGATGGTGTGGGTGGAGATGACGACTTTCTTGCCTCGCTCGATCGCGCGAATCGCGGGAATTAGATACGCCATCGTCTTGCCCACTCCCGTGCCGGCTTCGATGATGCAATGACGCCCCTGGTTAAGAGATTGGTCGATCGCGCTGCAAGCGCGCTCTTGTTCGGTACGATACTCAAACCCGGGAAGGAGGCGGGCGAGCGGACCGTCCGGACCTAGAATCTGGGTAATCGTGGATTTTTTGGCGGTATGGGCCATCGTTCTCTGATCACGTGACAAACGAATAGAAAGCGATACTGAAGGGCATGTTGAAAAGCGCCGAATTCATGCGGATATCCGCTTGAAGCCGGCGCCGTTTACAGGTCGGGACTCGATCCCAGAGTCCGGCTACTCTAACCCCGCTTTACGCAAATTGTTTTTGATCGTTGGTAGAAAATAGCCGGTAAAGCGCGCGACCAGATTGCCTTCCCGGTTAATCACCAGGCTGGCTTGCGAACCCGGGGCGACCTTATAGAGTTTGACCGCGTCCGTCGGATTATTGAGCGCGGAGATGTGAGTTGCCTGTTTTTTCTTGAAAAAGGCGGCGATTTCGTCGTTAGGTTGGTTCGATTCGTTGATGGAGATCACCTCGAGACCCTTGCTCTTGAAGTCCTTTGCAATCTGCACGAGGTGGGGGAAGTTCTCGTCGAGCTTCTCGTCGTCCAGGGTATAGAAGTTGATGAGCACGACCTTGCCCTTCAGCTCGGAGAGCCTCACCTTCTGCCCGTCGATCGAGTCGATCGCGAAATCGGGAGCGAGCGTACCGGCAGACTCGGTAGTGAGCTTATCTAACGGCATCAGACTGGCGACGATTTTGGCGCCCTCCGGCGATGTCCGGTTGAACGTATCGATCGCGACAGGTCGATCGATTTGAATGCTCTCATGGTTTTCGACCCATTCGACGACTCCGTTCTTGAGAAGCGTGACCCTTCGGATCAGGCTATCATCCGCTGAAACGTAGACCCGTGCTTCATAGTCGTATTCCCATGGAAAACTCAGGACGTAAGCCTGTCTTCCGCTGAAAACTTGCGGGCCCGTCAGTTTTGAATGTGCCAGGGCCGCTGCGATGTCGGAATCCGCTTCGCGAACGTTTCCTTGCAGAAGGAGGGTGATTAACCTCACGCCCAAAAACTGAAGATCGAGTCCGTTAAGAACGTCTGCCCCAAACAAGCGGACGGGCGCTTTGGTTCTGGCCAATGTATTCTTGTCCGCGAGATAGCCTGACAAGATGTTGCCGTCGGACCAGACGAGGGTGTTGGCCCTTTCGCCTTTGATCTCAAGCAGGTATTTGTTCGGCTGCGCCGCGGCGAGTGTGATATTTGCGAGGATATCCCGTTCGCCGATCCGGATTTTCCAGCTCGCGGTGTCATTGTAAGTCTGAATGGACCGGTACCGGCTGCTCAGCTTGTTGATTAAGACGGCAGGCGACTGGATGGCCTGAGCTTCGGCGTTACTTGCAACCATGGTTAAGACTATTGCCGCGAAATTTGTCATATTGCAAAGACGCTTCATCAGAACCTCACGTTACTGGATAATCGTTCTCGAGGATACCTGGGAGTTCACCTCGGCAAGGAGGTTATCCTTCTGTTAAACGAAGCCGGAGCCGGAGTAGTTACTGTAGGTGCAGCCAGTTGTGCATGAGGAACCAGACACGGTCAATCAAGAGAGCCATTCTGGCCATAACGGTCGAGCCGAACATCGCTCCGAAGGCAAACATCATCATGAGCCGTCCAGCCCGCGCAGACCCGATGATGAGCTTGTTCTTCTGCTCGAAGCTGAAGAAGAAATAGGAGAGGACGCAAATGACGATGGCGATGAAAATGAAATTGCTTAGGCCGATCCCGAGAGGAGTCAGGCCAGAACCCGGTGGAACGGGTGGATTGTAAATCGGTTTGAAGGTCGTGCGAATTTGCGGGATGTACTCCTGTGTGGTCTGCTGGAAAACCTGCCCTGCCACGAGCCCCAGCAGAATTCCGATCGCGATCCGGCTCATCCAGTTGTATTTCTTGGAATAGACGGCGTAGAACATCACCCCGATGCCGAGAACGAACATCCAGGGCCACTGCCCGTCGTGGACCATCGGATCCCACCACTGCGGCTTCAGCGTCTCCGACCAGGTATTTTTGATCAGGTATCCCGCCGCCAGGCCGATAAAGAGGTGCTCGAATAGGCGGTAAACGCGGTTCTCGCGATAGAGGAGTGAGAACAGCGCAAGGGTGCCGATAGCGCCGACCCAAATTCCGGGAGTGGTCGACCAACCCTGGGGTTGCATTTAAATCTCGTCCTCCACACTCTCTGCGGCAGCAGGAGATTTTCGGCCCAGGAACATTCCCAGGTTGCCCAACCCGATCAATACGAACAGATAAATGAGGGAGAGCGATACCGGTCCAATTGCGCGAGTCGTAAAGCCCTGGATGTTGAGCAGCTTCTCATATTCCGCGGCCCCCTTGATCCCGAACATCATCCCGGTGATCTGTTTGGAATCGATGTAAGAGTAGAGCTCGGGCGCCATAACCGACGTGGGCCCATAGGCAAACGGCGCTTTCGCGGCCCCAACCACGAACTGGATCCAATACTTATAATTTCCCGATGCGCCGATTTCCATCATCACACCCGCGTCGCGCAGGCTCTTGACTCCCGCCATCACCGGAAGCGTTTCGAGCGGCTTGCGATCGCGAGAATCGGTTTTGAACGTCTGGTCGATGTCTTGCATCATTGCCTTGAGGGTGCCCTGTACGTCCGCGCGATATCCCAGATTCACCCAGTCTTTGCCGTAAACGTAATGATACTGCTGTCCGAGCTCTTCGGCGATCTCCTGAGCGAGATTGGTCGATTGCGGCTCGAACGCTAACAGTGCGAAGCGTATCTTTCTCCGCATCAAGTGTTCGAGGACTACTCGATTTTGCGGCCGGTTCTCGCCCTGCGTGCGCA
>JBGPOG010000383.1:0-4935 GCA_041487935.1 Chthonomonadia bacterium
CCGAAAGCAATCAGGCGCAGTCCCAGCTTAATTCCGAATACTCCCGCCGGACCAGCTTCATACAGCAGGAGATGATGCGCATCGAGCCGGCGCGTCTGAAGGCATTCGAAGGTCGTGAGCCGGCATTGAAGTCGTACGAGTTCTTCCTCGAAACCTCTCGTCGCATGCGCCCGCACACTCTCAGCCTCAAGGAAGAGGAGCTGCTGAACGGGATCGTGCCGTCTATGGTCGATTGGCCTGCGGAGTTATATCAGAAGTCGCTCGATCGCACCAATTGGGCGAAAGTGCATACGCCCGCGGGCGATCTCGACGTTTGGAAGAATCAGGGCGGTCTCGCGAATAGCCCCGATCGGGAAGTTCGGGAAGCAAGCTTCACACGGATTCACGAAGGTTACCGGTCCTCGCGTGATTTGCACGCGTTCGCACTGACGAAACTGATTCGAGCGCGCAACCAGGTATCACGCCTTCGACACTATCGCGACTCGCCGGCCGAAACCTATTTCGGCATTTACCTGACCTCGAATCAGGTTAAAGGTCTGTACGAAAAGCTCGCCCAGCAGGCGGATTTCAACAAGCGATACCAGCGCCTGCGAGCTGAGCGGATTCGCAAGATCGCCGGACTGCCGGAGGTCAAGGTATGGGATTTGTCCGTTATTCCGCCCGGAGAGGAGCGGCCAAGGTTCGACATCGTCGAGGCCGCCCAAGTCGTAAAGGAAGCGCTGGCGCCGTTCGGAACCGAGTACTCGCGGGAGCTTTCCGCCCTTCTTGATCCGGCAAATGGCAGGCTCGACATTGCGGGCGGCGACAACCGCATTCCGGGCGCCTTTGCGTGGGGTTTTCCTGGCAGCCAGACCAGCTTCTTTTATAGCTTCACCTACGAGGGGTTCTATGACGACATGGTCGCCTCTCTGGCGCACGAGTCTGGCCACGCGGTTCAATTCCAGCTTATGGCGGGAAGCCACGTCAAGCCGGTCTACGCCGACGGGCCTCCGTATTTCACCGAATCCTTCGCGATGTTCAATGAGCTTCTGGTCGGAGACTATCTCTATCGGCATGCGCCGGAGGGATTTCGCAAGACGTACTTCCTGGAACAGTTTCTCGGTACGGCAATCCGGGTTTTTTCGATCACTCGCGCTGCGTCCCTGGAGCAATCAGTTTATAAAGGGGTGGAGACGGGTAAGCTCAAAGGACCGGACGAGCTCGATGCCCTAACGAAGAAGCTCGGATCGCGTTTCTCGATCTGGTTCGACCAGCAGGACGAGCTCAAGGACGAGTGGATGACTATCCACCATTTCTTCGACAATCCGATGTACTACGTGAATTACGTCTTCGCCAACTTCCTGGCCATCAAGTACTTCGAGATGTACCAGCGAGACCCAAAGAGCTTCGTGCCACGCTACATCGCAATGGTTCGAAACGGGTACGATTCACCCCCGGCGGAAATCCTCCGCAAGTTCCTCGGCCTCGACTTGCAGGATCCAAAGCTGGTGTCGGATGCGTTCTCGGTTCTGGACGACCGGATAAAGGCGCTCGAGACCGCGTACGCGAAGTGATTGGCCTAGAACCGCCGCTCGACCGCTATCTTCGCCTCTTGATGGTTCACCTTAGCGAGATGGCCGTTGTCTTTGCGCGCGTGGAAGAGCTGGCCCTTTTCCGATCCTCCAATGACGAGGCAAGGAGTGATCTTCCCATTCACCCTGACCGGCTCCTCCCGTAGGACTTTCCATTTCATCG
Organism: Chthonomonadia bacterium; assembly: GCA_041487935.1. Taxonomy (GTDB): domain Bacteria; phylum Armatimonadota; class Chthonomonadetes; order Chthonomonadales; family CAJBBX01; genus JBGPOG01. The sequence continues at coordinate 1,735 of JBGPOG010000383.1, forward strand.
TTCGATTCGCGAATGCTACAGCGGCCAACAGTGGCAGGATAAGGGCGACGATCAAAGTAACGCGCACGGGATTCTCCTAATCCAACGAAGGAAACGAAGCAATTGGAGCTGACGATGCTCCGCCTCTGATCCCGACTACGCGGGAATGTCGCCGCCGGTTTCACCCAGCCAGGTTTCCCAGACAGGAAACGGTATTCGTCTTGCCGAACGTTGGGCGAAGAGAGAGTAGCTTTGAGTCATATTCGTTGTTGAAGGGGTAGGCTCTCCGGATTCAAGTCGATCGGGATTAATGCATGCGCGCATCATGCTTGCTTATCATTTCACGATGCTAATTACAGCTCAACAGAACTAATTCGGAAGGCGGTTTGTAATGCCAAGACCCGACGGACGGGCCAATAATGCGTTGCGCCCGGTAAAGATAACGCGATGTTTTCAGAAGTACCCCGAAGGATCGTGCCTGATAGAATTCGGCGAGACGAAGGTGATCTGCGCGGCCAGCGTGGAAGAGCGCGTGCCGCCGCACCGCAAGAACACCGGGAAGGGCTGGGTGACCGCGGAGTACTCCATGCTGCCCCGGTCTACTCACGATCGGTCATCGCGGGACACGCGCGGTCCCGGTGGACGGACGATGGAAATTCAGCGTCTGGTCGGCCGCAGTCTTCGCTCCGTGGTGGATATGGACGCCTTGGGAGAACGAACCATTATGCTGGACTGCGACGTCTTACAGGCAGACGGGGGCACTCGGACGGCTTCCGTCACAGGAGCGTATGTCGCATTGATCGATGCCTGTCAGTGGATGATCGAGGAGAAACTCCTGCGTAAGATTCCCGTTTCGGACATGGTCGCCGCGGTCAGCGTCGGGACCGTTGCGGGAGAAGACATTATCGATCTGTGCTACGAAGAGGACAGCCGCGCTGCCCTGGACATGAACCTTGTCATGACCGAGAAAGGGAGATATATCGAGGTTCAGGGAACCGCGGAGGGCGCCCCTTTCGATAGGGTGCGGCTCAACCGGCTGCTGGATCTGGGCACAGAAGGGATTCGGCAGTTGTGCAAGCTCCAACGGGAGGCGCTGGACAATAGCTTGAGACGATAGACGATGGCGATTGCCGGTATAACTGCTGGTGCGACGGTATGAATAGAGCTTAAACCTTGAATATCCAACCAAGAGAATTCCAGCTCTGTTTGGCTCTCTACCTGATTGCCGGCGCGTTGCCTGCAACCGGGCAGCAAGGAGGCCCCGACACGATCGACAGCATCAAGCCGGGCGCTCGGCACACTGCGAAAAAGCAGCCAGCGAAGAAGGCTCCGCGCTCCGGCCGGCGTTCCACTTCCACAAAGAAGAAGGCGGTTGCGCGGCGCGCCCCAGTGTCAAGTCCGCACCCGGCTGCTTCTCACTACCCAACTCCGGCGGCCCCGTTGAAAACCCCGGCCTTGCCAATTATGGCTCACTCGCAAGGGATGGACCGGCAGGTGCAGCAAGGCGCTAATCAGCTCGATGCCACGCCGGACGAGCTTCATATCGACCAGATCGGCGCCGGGGACACCACCGCGTATGCTGCGGCGACGACGTCTGTCAAGCTCGGGGCCACACCGCTCTGGAAGGTCGCCTGCTCGGTCCAATTCGGCGAGCCGCGCTCGATGGCCGGCGGTGCCATCCTCCGCGCGCGAGGTGGCCGGCTGGGAGTGGTAATGGCGGACAGTGTATCCGAGAGCATGAGCGTCTACGTCGAAGGATCGACTGCCCGCTTCGCTCAGCGGACCGATCGATTGTGGCACCGTTTCGAATTCATTGGGAGCAGAGCCGGCACAACCGTGTGGATGGACGGCGGCAAAATCGGCGAAGGGCTTGCAACCGCCCTGCCGGACTCGCTGTTGGTTGGGCCGATGGGAACATCGCCCGGCCGTCAAACAGAAATTCGAGTTAGAGGCCTCACCACAACCCCGAATCCGTCAGATTCTGCCTTGGTCGATCTGTTCAACGGAACGGATCTGTCCGGATGGATACATGGCGGCAAACCGTGGCGCTGCGTGGACGGGCTCATTGTCAACACGGGCCGGGACTGGCTCGCGTTCGATCCGCAGATCCCTACGAATGGTTTCGAGCTGGCTATTCGGGTCCGGATAATAGACGGCCAGAGATTGCGAATCCATCTCGGCCAGGATTTCTATGTCGGCAACGAGGGCGATTCGCACCGGCTGGCGATCATTGGTGAGATCGCAGATGAGAGGCAGCTCGGCGATGATTCGTATGTCACCGGGCACTGGTATGACTTGCGGATTCAAGTCGACTCCCAAGACAATGTGGTACTCTCCCAGGACGGCAAGATCACGCACGTGGTCCGGCGCCGAACGCGCAAGCCTTTCCGGTTGTCTATATCTCCCGGCGACACTTTCAGCCAGGGACACATCGAAGTCGCAACGGTGCGGCTTTTGTGCTTACAGTGACCAAATGCCAGGTTGCGGCCTTGGGAGAATCATTCGAACAGGAATGGTAGTTTGAACGAGTTAAACGGACGAACCGCACTCATAACCGGCGCTTCGCGAGGTATCGGCGCTGCGATCGCGAAATCGTTCGCCGGAGCAGGCGCGCGAGTAATGATTAACTATGCAAAGCAGGAGGCAGCAGCCCGCGAGACGCTCGCCGCGCTTCCAGGCGAAGGCCACGGCCTTTACCGCGCGGATGTCTCCAACCCCAAACAGGTGCGGGCGATGGTTGCTGAAACTGCGCGCCGATTCGGCAGGCTCGACCTGCTCGTGAATAACGCCGGAATCTACGAGAACCAGCCGTTTCTGATGGAGGATTACGCCGCCTGGCAGGAATCGTGGAAAAGGATTCTGGACACGAACCTGGTGGGCGCCGCCAATGCCACCTGGTGCGCGCTGCCTCAGATGAGAGCGCAGGGGGGAGGCAAGGTCATCAACATCGCGTCCAGGTCAGCCTTTCGGGCCGAGACTGAAGCCCCCGCCTACGCGGTCGGCAAGGCCGGAATGGTCAGCCTGACGCGATGCCTTGCCCGAGCGCTCGCGGCAGACAATATCCTGTCTTACTGCATTGCACCGGGATGGGTAGAAACCGCCATGGCTCGCGAGGGCTTGGAGACTATGCTGCCGGAAATCCTCTCCCAGATTCCGCTCGGCCGGGTGGCATCTGTCGAGGATGTGGCCAATGTCGCGCTTTTCCTGGCATCGGACGCGGCG
>JBGPOG010000384.1:0-4920 GCA_041487935.1 Chthonomonadia bacterium
AGGTCGATTGCAGCGGACAGATGGCGACCGGCGAGAAGTTCAACGGGCCGGAGGAGCTCAAGAAGCTCATTCTCGAGCGCAAAGAGGAATTTCTTCGTAACTTGACGGAAAAGATGTTGAGTTATTCGCTCGGCCGTGGCCTGGAGGCGTACGACGCGACGGCTATACGAAAGATCGCGGCGGCAGTCGCGAGAGATAGTTATCGAAGTGAAACGCTTATTCAAGAGATTGTGAAGAGTTATCCGTTCCAATATAGGAAGAATCTATGATTGGTTTTCCAATATCCCGCCGCACCGTCCTGAAAGGCCTGGGCGTTACGATGTTCTTGCCATGGCTGGAAGCAATGGAACCCCTCAGTGCGATGGCAAGTCCTGGCAAGGCAAGGACCAAAGCGCCCGTTCGCCTGGCCGTGCTTTACATGCCTAATGGCGTCAATCCCCACGCCTGGACGCCGAAAGGCGCGGGCCGGGAATTCGAGCTTTCCGAAATCCTGTCGCCACTCTCCAACGTCAAGGACGACATTCTCGTCTTCAGCGAGCTGATGAACAAGCAGAGCATCGAGGGCGATGGACACTATGTGAAGGTTTCGCCGTTCCTGACCGGAACGCACATTAACAAGACCACCGGCAGCGATCTGCGGTGTGGCGGGGTTTCCCTGGATCAACTGATCGCGCAGCATATTGGCAACCTCACGCCGCTCCCCTCTCTCGAGCTGAGCATCGAGCCGGTGACGATGGGAGTCGATACGAATGTTGGATATACCCGGTTATACGGCTCGCACATCTCCTGGAGCAACCCATCGACCCCGGTTAGCCGCGAGATCAACCCTCAGTTGGCGTTCGATCGGCTCTTTCGCAAGAGTGCAACTGGTGTCGCGGATTCCAGCGACAAAAGCGTTCTCGACGCTGTAAAAGAGGATGCCAAGGGGCTGCAATCGAAGGTAGGCTCGGCGGATAAGACAAAGCTGGATGAATATTTCGATGCCGTCCGCTCCGTCGAGAAGCGCATCGCGTTCGACGCCGCCCGCCGCCGGGGCGAATACGATGGGGATTTACTTGCCCGCAAAGAAGTGGAACGGCTGGGCGGGCGAATCAAGGACTACTATCGCGATCCGGCCCGCCTAACCGAACGCAAGATAGACCACACCGAGCACGTCAGGCTCATGCTTGACATTATGGTCCTGGGATTCTGGACCGATTCCACTCGAGTCGCCACGTTCATGTTCGGGAATGAAGTGAGCGGAAAGAACTTCTCGTTCATTCCCGGCGTCAGCGGCGGGCATCACCAGACTTCGCACCATGAAAATGACCCCAAGAAGCTGGAAGAATACAAGAGGATCAACACATGGTTTATCGAGCAGTACGCCTATATGCTCGAGCGAATGAAGGCGATTAAAGAGAATAACAGCACGCTGCTCGACAATTCGATGGCCATGTTCGGCGGCGGGATCAAAGACGGGAACTCCCACAGCCCCAATAATCTTCCGGTCGTCCTGGCCGGGCGGGCCGGCGGAACCATCGCCTCGGGCCGCCATCTTGCGTACGAAAAGAAGACCCCGCTTTGCAATCTCTACGTAGGGATGCTCTCTAGAATGGGCGCCCCGGTCGAGCACTTCGGCGATAGCTCTGGCGAGCTGGCGGGCCTAAGCGATCCGTCGTATAGAGGAATTCTCGCGGCAGGCGCATGAGATGGAATGGGGACATCGATGCCTGATATCGCGACTTCGAAGCGTATTACTGACGATTCTGTCCGTGAGATGGCGTTCAGCCTTCCTGGTGTAGAGGAGAAACCTAGCTGCGGTACGCCCGGCTTTCGCGTTTCCGGCAAGCTGTTCGCCCGCTTGCACCAGGACGGAGAATCTCTCGTGGTTAAGATAGGCTTCGAGGAGCGGGACCTGCTGATGCAGTCCGATCCCGAGGTCTATTACATCACAGACCATTATCGCGGATATCCGGCCGTCCTTGTGCGGCTGTCGCGGGTGGATGCAGACGATCTCCGGGATCTGCTCGAACAAGCCTGGCGTCAGGGGGCATCCAGGCAACTGATTGCCTCATACGATTCCCATTCCTAACCTGGCATAGCCAGAACCAAGAAGGGAATAACTATCAACTTCTACGAATGGCCGCAAGACCTGCGCGATTTGCGTTCAATCCTACCGGTAAGATACTAACACCTCCGGGTCGCAAGTCCGAATTCGAGCTCTTCTCACGTCGTTCGGCTGAGAGTGATTTCCGTCATGAACTACCTTATCCTTGCAGCCATTGCAACGATGTCATTGGCGCCGGATCACCCAAACGCCATATTCCCCGGCAAGACCTGGGAATATCGTTCCCCTGAGCGGACGGGCGTCTCCCGAGACAAACTGGATGCTCTCCGCGATCTCGTCAGTGGGCGAGGCTGCGTGGTCCGGAACGGATACATGGTCTACACCTGGGGAGAAGTGACAAAGATCTCTGATATTGCATCGGCGGTAAAACCAGTGATTTCGACCTTGCTGTTGATGGCGGTCCAGGAGGGAAGAATCCGATCCGTAGACAGTAAGGTCAGCGAATTCGAGCCGCGTCTCAAGGAAGAGATCCAGGGCAAGAACGCTCGGATCACTTGGCGTCAACTCGCTTCGCAAACTTCCGGCTATGGACTGACCGATGACCCCGGCACGGCCTGGGCATACAACGACATGGCTCTTGCGCTCTACTACGACTCGCTCATGGGCAAGGTCTACAACGAAGATGGCGACCAGGTCCTCAAGACGCGACTTGCCGGTCCGCTCGAATTTGAAGACCGCTCCACCTTCAACGCTTTCGGTAGGGACGACCGCCTTGGCCGCTTGGCGATTTCAGTTCGAGACTTCGCGCGTTTCGGGCTCCTCTATCTTCGAGGCGGAACTTGGAACGGGCGGCAGACAGTCAGCAAGGAACTTATCCGGAAAGCGCTGACGTCGGTCGTTCCGGCCGATCTACCGAGAACGTCCGGTGGCGATGGACCCATGCTGAAGGGCCAACGTACCCTCGGCGGCGGCAAGAACCTGACGCCCATCGGCCCGGGCTACTACAGTTTCAACTGGTGGACGAACGGTCAGGACGCCAAAGGCCGCCGGCTGTTCGAGGACCTGCCCAAGGATACGTTCATCGCCGCCGGGCATGGCGGAATCAGGATGCTGTGGGTCATTCCGAAATACGACTTGATAGTAGTCTGGAACGATGCACGGATAGAAGATTTCGACGACTCACCCTCGAACCGAATGACACGCTGTAATCAGGCCGCGCGCCTTATTAAGGAGGTCGTGCTTCGATGAGACCATCGATCATCCTGCTGGCGGCCGCAGGCGCCGCCATGATGCTCGCTCGCACAGAACCAAAGAAAGACCATGAGACCGCCGCGCCACATCAGTTTCAGCGCGGGCTTCCCTCGGACGCTTCGTATTTCCCAATCGCCGTCTGGCTGCAGAGCCCGAGCATGGCCGGCAGATATAAAGAAGCAGGGATCAACCTGTTTGTTGGCCTCTGGAGAGGACCCACAGATGCTCAGCTCTCGGAGCTCAAGGCGGCCGGAATGAGAGTGATTTGCGCGCAAAACGCGACCGGGATCTCCCACCTGGAAGACCCGACGATTGCAGGCTGGATGCATGACGACGAGCCGGACAATGCGCAGCCAACAAGGGACCCGGCGACGGGGCGGCAGACTTATGGACCGCCGGTCGCTCCCGGCCGCATAGTGGCCGGCTATGAGCGTATGAGGACAATGGACCCGACTCGTCCCGTGCTCCTCAACCTCGGCCAGGGCGTCGCCAACGATGATTGGGTCGGCCGGGGCTCATCCGCTCGTCCGGACGATTACCTCACCTATGTCAAGGGGTGCGATATCGTCTCCTTCGACATCTATCCTGTGGCAGGTCTCCCAAGGGCGGACAGCGAGGACTTCCTCTGGTATGTGCCGAAGGGCATCGATCGATTGATTCATTGGACGAACGGCGAGAAACGCGTCTGGAACTGCATCGAGTGCACCGCGATCGGCGGGGACAAGAAGGCCACTCCGCACCAGGTCCGCGCGGAGGTCTGGATGTCGCTGATCCACGGATCGAAGGGGCTGATCTATTTCGTCCATCAGTTTAAGCCGCGTTCTGATGAGCACGCGCTTCTCGACGATCCGGAGATGCTGAAAGAGGTCACGTCCATCAACAAGCAGATCCACGCGCTTGCGCCGGTCCTCAACAGTCCAAAGATCGAGAACCGCGTGACTGTTAAGTCCGAGCCAACCGAGGTTCCAATCGACGTGCTATTCAGGGAATTCGGCGGCTCGAAGTATCTCTTCGCGGTCGGCATGCGAAACAGAGCCTCACGCGCGTCGTTCTCCCTCTCGAAAAACTCCCTCAGCGCGACCGCAGAGGTGATTGGCGAAGAACGCGCCATCCCTGTGCGAAACGGGCGATTTGCGGACGACTTCAAACCATACGACGTTCATCTCTATCGGATTCACTAAGGGTTTTCGATGCAATCTGCTACAGCGCTCACTTTGTTGGCCCTGAGTTTTGCGTCCGCCATCATTCTAGAAACGCCACATGGAAGGGCTTCCTTGCCCATTGTGCGAAAGACTGAAGCTTCAATTCAGGGAGATCGGTTTTTCTTGAACGGAAGACCGACCTACGAAGGCCGCATCTGGCAGGGCCATCGCATCGAGGGCTTGTTGATGAATGCGCGGATGGTGCAGGGGATCTTCGACGATCTCAATCCGCAGACCCGCGCGAATTGGGTCTATCCGGACACCGGCAAATGGGACGCCGAGCGAAATACCCGCGAGTTTGTAGCTTCAATGCCTGAGTGGCGGAAAAACGGGCTGCTGGCACTTACGCTCAACTTACAGGGCGGCAATCCTCGCGGCTATGCCCGAGACCAGCCCTGGCACAACTCCGCACTAACCGAA
>JBGPOG010000385.1:0-4902 GCA_041487935.1 Chthonomonadia bacterium
AAAACGTGGCTTTCCAGAATGGATACACCGTCACGTTCATGCCCAAGCCGCTCTTCCAGGACAACGGCTCCGGCATGCACACCCATCAGTCGCTCTGGAAGGGCGGAACGAACCTATTCTTCGACGAGCGCGGCTACGCCGGGCTCTCCGAGATGGCGATCAACTACATCGGCGGCATTTTGAAGCATGCGCCAACGCTCCTCGCGTTCGCGGCGCCTTCCACCAACTCCTACCGCCGCCTGGTGCCCGGCTACGAAGCGCCGATCAACCTGATCTACTCCCAGCGCAACCGCTCGGCCTGCGTGCGCATCCCGATGTATTCCAAAAGCCCCAGGGCCAAGCGCATCGAGTTCCGCGCTCCGGACCCGAGCTGCAACCCGTACCTGGCGTTCAGCGCCATGCTCATGGCCGGACTGGACGGGATCGCCAACAAGATCCAGCCCCCGGCCCCCATCGACCGCGACCTCTACGAGATGGAGCCCGAAGAGCGCCACGGCATCAAGATGACCCCCGGCAGCCTGCAAGAGTCTCTTGCCGCGCTGGAAGCCGACCACGAGTTCCTGCTCAAGGGAGGCGTCTTCACCAAAGACCTGATCGAGGAGTACATCGGCTACAAGCAGCTCAACGAGGTGGACGCGGTAGCGCTAAGGCCGCACCCGTATGAGTTTGCGCTGTATTACGATTGCTAGATCTGAAGGATGAAGGATGAAGGTTGAAGGATGAAGCCCGCGGCGAAACGTCGCGGGCTGATTTTCTCAATTCGAGGCATCTAGTGTTATGCCTCAATAAACTCATTACAATGAAAGCAACGTCGCAAAACCGTCATTCCGAACCGCCGTTGTGAGGAATCTGCTTTTTCTTTGCATTGTAAAGTAGAGACGGAGGCGTTTCACTAAGAAGAGTTCAGCCTTGCTGCAAGCACCATTCGTCCTGCGGCCTTGATCTCCTCCATGTCCAACGGCGCCGTTTCACCCTTGTCTGCCTGCTCCAACCCAGCTTCAACATCGGCGCGCACGACCGATAATTGATCTTGCTGCAACTGCTCGTAGGATTTCAGCAGACGTAAACCGGCATCCACCGCAACATTGAGTGACGGAAACCTTCCTCGATCCACTGAATCCTGGACAAACTCGTTCATCTCCGGAGAAAGGGTTACAGTCATCGAGCCCTCCTTCGCTTCTCCACTCATTCTATATTGGACACATAGAAATGTCAACACCAACCGCGCGGATTCATGAGTGCTAACACCGGCCCGTCCGCCCCCGCAGGAACCTCTTCCCCTTGCGGTGGTACGGCGGGTAGAACAGGCCGAAATTGAAGCTAGACAGGCGAAGGAGCTGGCGCAATCGGAAAAGCGCCGCGCGGACGCAGCGCTTCGCAAGGCGCTAGTGATCGATGAGACGCTCGGAAATCAGGATGGAATCGCTCGTCACTACAGTAACCTGGGACTGATCCACGAGAAGCGGGGCAACCTGAAACAGGCGCGCGAGCTGTGGACGAAGGCGCGGAAACTGTACGCACGGGTCGGTGTGTTGCATATGATGGAGGAACTGCAGGACTGCCTTGACGGCCTGCCTTCCGAGCCGCCACCAATCAAGCGCAAGCGAAAGTAGCCGGCCCGCCTCAATAGTCCGCTTCAGCGGACTTCCGCCCCAATAGCCCAATGTTTCAACATTGGGAATCCGACGGTTCGCGATCCGCGAACACTCGAAGCACCATTGCCGTTTCATGGCCCATCATCTAATCCAATAAATCATGGTTCAAGACAACAATTCGCGGCAAATTCCAACCATACTACTCGTCCGTCCGCTAATCCCCAATTCCACTAAATTGCGATACTCCGCTCGACCCCCAAAAACACCCCATTTGATCTCAGTTACAACTGTAAACAAAAAACACCTGTAACTAATTCGCGATTCTACTAGTAAAACACCCCTTCCCAATGGCTATATATATGAGAGTGTAATTTTTTCTACCTTATTTTAAGGGCAAGATTCGGGCCCGAATCCGCCCTCTATATATGAGTCAAATTGTCAATTGTCAATGTTCAATTGTCAATGTTCAATTGTCAATGTTCAATTGTCAATTTCCCATCCAGCAACCACTCCATTCCTCTCGGCAACCAGGCCGCCGCTGGCGGCCTAACGAACCATTTGCCTGGGCCCGGGAGCCCGGGGCAGTCCCGCTGAGGACTGCAATCGCCGCCGCTCAAATGTCGTAACGAGCGACGCGGCCGCCGCCCGTGGAACCACGGGTGTCCGCAGGCCCTGCGGACGCCGGACGCCAAAAGCGCCGGGAACCTGGTGATCGGTCTCGGAATTGGGCCGGTCCTCGAAACGACCGCGACAGCGGCACAAATCCGGCCGTAAGCAGCCGGATCAACTCGGCGACTTCCGCCGATTCAATCCAGTTCCGTTCACTTACCCACTCGACGTCCAGTCCACGCAGGTGGACTTAGCCATGTGTAGCCGCGAGTTTACTCGCCCGGTTCACAGGTGCCGCAATTGACAACGTCGGTGTAGGTGAACCAATTGGAAACGGGTTGCCCCGACATCGAAGCGAGGGCGCCCATCACGCAAAAGCCCGAGAGATAGAAACATCGGAGTGGGCACAGAGAAGGATTGAGAAGCATGATAGCGATCATTGCGTCTGAAAACTCTATATCACAGGCACGCGCCCCAACGAGCCGTTCAAATGACAACACAATGAGTCCGTCTGATAGTCGGTCTAGCCTAACGCCTGTAGGAGCGTCTCCCAAAGGAAGCGATCAAATCCCGTGGAGCTTTCGTGTGCCACGCGTCAATCAGCAGCTCTTCCAGCTCATCCGCGTCGATGGCTTCCAGCCGCACAAGCACCGCGGGAAACCCGTTGTAGTGGTCTTCCGTGAAGTATATTTCCGGGTCCGACGCCAGGAGCGCCCGCTTCTCGTCCTCGTTTGCGGTCCTGATCGCCAGCACGTCCCGCCGCTCCACGCGCGGCTTCTTTTTTTCGATCCGCTCCATCCACGACCAGGCGAATCCCTTTCCTTCTACCGAAAACGCCAGTCTGTCGCCGCCCTCCGAAGTCCCCGGCAGCGCCAGTGCGATGCGACGCACGTCCTCTTCGGTCGCCATTTACCCGCCACCATCTGAAGTCCACAAGCCATGCGCCGGTCAGTTCACAACGTCCTCGAAAGCACCGCCAGCACGTGGGCCCGGGCTTGCGTCAGCGCCTTGCCCGATTGCGCCGACAACTGGTTTCGGAACGCGTTCAATTGACCGGCCTTCGCTTTCAGGTTGCCTTTGCCTTCCGAGTTCTCTGCCGCGTCCAGCTTTGCGGACAGCGCACTGACGATGCCCGGCTGCGCGCAGTAGAAGCCTGTCAAATCCCGCAGTCCCTGGTAGGAAAAGAGATAAGCCGGGTCGCCAGCGAGATCGGACTGATGGATCGCAATCTGTGCGTCGATCTCAGGTCCGTAGAGCCCGGGAGTCTGCACGAGCGGCACAAAGGGCGCTGTGAGAACGTTCTTGCTTAACTCGTCGAGGGTGATAGCGCCATCATGATCCAAGTCGAGCATGCCGAATACATTTCCGGTAATATCTGATTGCGATAGGAATGCGCGTACCTGCGGAATGAGCTCGGGGTTCTTATCCAACATCGGCACGACCGTTTCGGCGCCCTGCGCGAGCCCTTGCCTGAGAATAGGATCGAATGGCAATGGCTGATCGGCCAGGATGGTCGAGACCTCACAGGTCTTGTCCATGCAGTACGACAGAATACCCGGCTTGATAACGCAGAGCTCGAAGTTCCAGGTCGATTCGTCACCTGGCGTCCCCGTCGCCACTTTGTAAGAGACATTGAATCCCAGATCCCCGGTTAGCTGTTTGAGCGGATAGTGCGAGTCTGAATTAGGAAGAAACGGCATGTAGGCATCGAATTTTGGGTCGTTTACGACATCGGTTGGATACACGCCGAAATCGTGGAAATACTGATGCATTGCCGGGCAGATTGTCGTGGTCATCAGCTCCTTCATCTTGGCCCTCATCGCCGCCTCCCTCACCTTCTGCACTGCAGGAAGCAGTAAGCCAATCAGAATCGCGATAATTGCGATAACGACTAACAACTCGATGAGGGTGAAACCCAATCCGTAGCGAGTGGAGCGTCTCATATCGCTATCGTTCGAGCGATCAGGACTGTACCTTCGACCTACCATTGAGATCATGTTCATTCTCCTTGGGGCATAGGGTCACGTCGTAGAAGACAAATCCATCAACAAAGCAAGCACTCGTTTGACGTATACATCAATCGGCGCCATCCATAGGAATGCATTATTCATGCCAGAACAATGGCCGGCTAGTGTAGTGTCTCAGTAATGTCATTACAACGACGACAAAGTGGCAAGACCGTCATTCCGAACCGCCTTTGTGAGATCTGTTTTTTGCCTCGCATTGTAAGGACGAGTCGGAGACGCTACACTAGCCCCAATACTGTTCGTTTAAGATTCCCGATGTCCAGTCCACGACGGTGGACTTCGCTATGAGTAGCCGCGAGTTTACTCGCCAGGTGGCGTAACCGAACGGTATTGACACTAGCCCCAATACCGTTCGGTTAACATCAATCCGTCTGTCGGTAGGGGCGACCCTGTGTGGTCGCCCGCGGTCAAAGGCGACCACACACGGTCGCCCCTACATCGTTAACCGAACAGCATTGGGGCTAGTAGGACGGGACACAGTGGCTGTTTCGCATTGCTGAGCAATCATCAATCTGATATACTGAGTTATACATGACCGCGACAACGTGTGCGTGGAATTGGACCTTTTATATGCTGATCTACGAACGAGACCTCGATGCGAATACCGGCTGGGCGCTGCGCGAAGGCAGCCGCCATTTCGAGCGGAAGAGCGCCGTACATGACGCGCTGCA
>JBGPOG010000386.1:0-4895 GCA_041487935.1 Chthonomonadia bacterium
ATATTCCTCTTTCAGGGACGCTACCTTGTCCTTTTCGATGGCTTTTCGCGCCATCTTGGGATCGACTCCCAGCAGCTTCGCTGCGTTCAGGCCGAAGATTTTGGCTTTGACGGCTTCGGTCACCTGCGGGTAGTGATACTTCTCGATCAGCTCGTCTTTGATCTTGAAGCGTCTCATCCGTTCGATCTGGCTCTGCGGGCTGCCGCCCCAGATTGAGTCGGTGCCCCAGAGAATGCGGTTCTCGCCGTTGGCCACTTGAAGCATCTGGCCGAGCATGTGCATGCAAACTTCCGGCGCGTAGGCCGAGGTCTGGCCGAATGTGCTGCCGAGCTCGAAGTAGATGTTCTTGACCTGCGGGTGGTCCTTGCACGCCTGGATGATGTCGCTGATCCAGGGAATCTGCTGCGGGCCGGCCGCTTTGGCCTCGTTGGGCGAGAGCGGCGTGAAGCCCCGGAAGCCCGAGTGGTAGATGATGAAGTTGAGCTGAGGCCAATCCGTGGCGGCTTTGAGCACATCGCGCGGTTTGCAGTGCTCCTCGTTGAACAGGCCGAGGGGCAGCCCTTTGTGGACGCAGATGTTCGTGATGCCGAGCTTGACCGAGCGCTCCCAGAACGGGTAGACCACCTTCTCGTCGTCGAGCCACCAGGCGTTCTTGCCGACCTCCGCGCCGGTATAGAGCTTCCAGGCGTCGATCTTCAGCTCTTTGGCCTGGCGCTCCATCTCTTCCAGCTCCTTGAGGCCGAGATTGGGGCGGAAGATTCCGTGGCTCAACATGCGCTGAGAGCCGGAGAGCCGGTTGATGTATGCTCGCGTGGCAACCATGCGGTCCGGCGGAAGGGCGTTCTTGTCCCAATTGGCGGTCGGAACACCGCTGATGACGGCCATGGTGGTATCGCTGTCGAAGAAGACCTCTTTGATGAAGTGGTCCAGGTTCATCAGCTCCATGGCCTCTTTGCGCGTCTTCGCCTGTGGGCGGAAGGAGCGGAGGAGGCGGTCGGCGGCGTTGCCTTCCGGGGTGCTCTCGTACCAGTCTATGTTGACGTCGACGTGGTGGGTCTGGACGTCGAGGATGAACTCGTTCTTGGGCCATCGCTCTTTGGCGGCGTCCTGATCCTCGATTTCCTCCGCCTTGACCTCGTAGCAATCGCCGAAGACCATATTCATCGCCATGATGGAGGCCGCCATGCCGCTGCCGGTGCGGAGGAAATCGCGGCGGCTGATGCCGTGGCGCTTGCCCTCTTTCTCGGCGATCTCGAGGGCGCGGTATTCGACCTCTTTCTGCTCCTCGGATTGTGGCGGCGGAATGAACTCCTCGTTGGAGGCGATCTGCGTGGGTACGGGAAGCGGCGCTTCCAGTTGGGCATCGATCTCACAACGGCGAATCCACATGGCTACTCTCCCTTCGGCGTCGATGGGGCGTGGGTCACGGGCGGAACGCCCGTGCTACCATGCGTATTCTTGGGAGGCGTGCGGATTCCTTCGCCCAATTGAAACTATTCTGTTGTCAAAGAGCGTTACGACTGCCTCGCCGTACGTTGCGGCACCGAGGGAGCGACCGATTTTAGCGTGGGCTCGGTAAACGTAAGACGGCGTAGCCGGGACTGAAAACTGAAGGCTGAAAGCTGAAAGGCTGAAAGCTGCCATCTGAGAAGCCGCGTCCCGACCGACTCACACAAGAATTATTGTACGACGGCGTAGCCGGGAGTAGCGTTGAGTGTTGAGTGTTTAGATGGACTTATCACTCTCGACACTGAAAACTGAATACTCAACACTTGCATATTTTGTCCCGACCGCATCAAGGCTAATTATTGTGAGACTGCGATGCTTGAAGCCGGTAATCGGTGTTAGGGCGCTGCGCTTACCCCGCGCTTGCGGAGATTCCGGTATTGAAATACCGGTCTGAGTTTACGAAACCGTCCATACGGACGCCCGTATGGGCACCTTCGCAGGTTAGGGCGTCAGGCTTTACCGTCGTGCTGGTACCGGGCCAGCATACACGCGGTTTGTTGCCGCGAGCGAGTCCTTTCTTATCCGCAGATTGCACAGATTTACGCAGATGATTGTTTTTGGACATTGACACGTGCCGGCAAGAAGTACCAGCTATTTGTTACTTACTCGATTGGACGATTGAAAAGCGGAGAGGTTACAGACAAATATGGAAATATTTCTGTTTCTTCCGGACAGCGCCCGGCTCACGTTGGCTTCCTGCGTGCTTTCGTTTCATACTGGCTATCGGGGAACTTTCCGTTTTGGAGTAGTCAATGAATTCTGCGCCGCTACCTAACACGATCGGATTCATGCGCGATTCGCGCGCATTCCAATTGATAAGATACTAATCCTGAAACACCATTACGTTGCCCGTATAACACGCAACCCATACACGGTGTGTTTGCGCGTCGTAGGTTATTCCTATCGGGTGCTTCTTGGTCTTGACCGTTTCCAGGACGCGCATCGTTGCGGCGTCGATTTTGCTCATCGTATCCGAGCCATTGTTGACTGCGTACAGGAACCTGCCGTCCCCGGAAATCGTCATGCTTCGCGGCATCTTGCCGGTGGCGATCTTCTTGGCCAGCTTCCGTTTCCCGAGGTCGATTTTGGCGACCTTCCCTTCGCCGTTCAGCGTAGCGTACAGGAACCGTCCGCCCGGATCCAGGCAGAGATGCCTCGGAGACGTCCCTACTTTGCGGATCCAAGAGACTTTATAAGTCTTCAGGTCTACTGCCGCAACGTCGTGCGCGCCCACGAGCGCCACATAGGCCACGTTAGATTCCCTGTTTACGGCGATTCCTCGCGGAAACCGGCCAAGCTTGACCCGCTTGATTTCCCTGTTTGCGCTTGCGTCGATAACGCTCAAATCGTAGCTGCACCAGTTCGTTACCAGCACGAGCCTATCGTCCGGCGTCACCGCAACAAATTTGGGAACCGAGCCGACGCGAACCGCGGTCGTTATCTTGAAGGTGCCCGTGTCGATCCGGTAGACAAAGCTCGGGTCGTGCTTGCCGCTGCCGTCGCATTTGTCATTACCTGGGTTCGAGAAGCCCGGACCGTACATCTGGTAGTTGGATACCCAGGCCGTCTTGCCGTCATGAGAAAAAGCGGCCTCCACCGGCCCTCCCTGAAACGTTCCCCGATACTGCGGATATCCCATCCGCGCGAGCTGCACCGTATCCCGGATGGTCTTTACCCGCTTGAAATCCCGGTTGTACACCGCAACCGTGTGCAGGTACACCATATTCTGCAGAAAGAAGAGTCCGGCGCCGGAATGCACGACCGACTTGGGGTTGATGTCGCCGCGAATGACCTTAACGAGAGTCATGTGGCGTGAGTGGCCGGCAATGAGGGCAGCAAGCAGCAGCGTATGAATCATTGATATGGAAGCCTCTTGTGAAAGGAATTGCCGCGCCAGTGCGCGTATACTAGTTCCACTTACAAACCGTTTGCACCTCCGGAGGAAATCGATGCTCCAAGGCGTGGAGAGATCAATCAATCTTGTCGGGGCTCGCGAGTCGGCCTTGACCGGCATAACGTTGGATCGGGCAGTGGATTCCGTCCGTACTCTCGATTTGGGGTCGCTTCGGAATAGCGACGGCCATTTCGCCGCCGTCGGGCGGGACGGACAGACCGTGCGGCTTGCCCGCACGATCGGAATCCCGCTTCGGTACTTCGTCGCGAAGATGTTCCACGGCCCCTTCCTCGTCGTGGCGGATCGAATCGACACCCTTTACGAATGGTGCCGCGAGCAGAAGATCGGCTGGCAGTTCGATCCGCTCTACACGCGAATGGTCCCGGCGCACTATCTCATCGAGATCGACCAGATCGGCTGCCCGGATCCCGCGCCAAGATACCACCGCTTTTTCGAGCCGGCTATCGGTAATGGCTCGGCAGATGTTGAAGAAGCGGGCGCGAATTACGTCCGAGCGGCATATTCCGCGCTCAAGATCTGGCTTTCCGGCTTGCCGGCCCGCGAACCTATCGGCCTTGCTTTTTCCGGAGGCATCGACAGCACGTCCGTCCTGTTACTGGCTCGCCACGCGCTGACCGAGATGGGATCGAACCCGGACCGAATCCGTGCATTCACACTGGACCTCGGCGGCGGCAAGGACGCCATTCAAGCGGAAGCGGTGTTGCGGGATCTGAGCCTGGAAGCGAATTGGGAAGCCGTCAAGGTCCCTTCCGAAGAATACGATCTCGAGGAAGCCATCCGGACCATCGAGGATTACCATTCGCTGGACGTCGAGTGTGCCGCTGCCGCACTGTGCCTGTTGAAAACGGTTCGCGAGCGGTATCCGAGTCTGAAATATCTTCTGGACGGGGACGGCGGCGACGAAAATCTGAAGTCATACCCGCTCGAGGATTCCGATCTTACACTGTCTAGCATCCTGCGAAATCCCCTGCTCTACCAGGAGGGCTGGGGCGTCGATACGATCAAACACAGCCTGACTTATTCCGGCGGGCTTTCCCGATCCTACGTTCGAACTTACGCGCCAGGCGCCCGATATGGATTCAACGCTTTTTCGCCCTATTCCGTGCGGTCGGTCATCGCCGCGGCGCTCGCGATTCCATTTGAAACCGTCCTGAACGGCAGCGTCGAGCGGCTCTATCGTCTTAAGGCGGACGTGGTCAAAGCCGGGGTGAAGGCGGTGACCGGTGTAGAAATACCCGCTTACCCTAAGCGCCGCTTCCAGGATGGCGCCGGCGGCGATAGCTACCGCCAATGGCGCGTGAGCAAAGCCTGGTGCCGGCAGGTGTTCCTGCGGCAGTGGGAAGACCGGCTCCGCGAAGCCTGGGATCCGGCGGCGGATCGCGTATCCGGCAACGACGAGACGATCGCACGTCCATTGCCTGTTCGATGACGATCGACGATGGACGATGGACGATGGACGACTGACTATCGA
>JBGPOG010000387.1:0-4885 GCA_041487935.1 Chthonomonadia bacterium
ACATTCGGACTGGTTGCTGTTGAGAGAATGGTTGATGGACGGCCCGCGATTCGGGAGAGCCGCGGGCTGTTTTCCTGGGGTCAGCGCGAGAATTGACGGGGAAGAGCGGCGTCTGTGGTGTTCAAGTGGTTCCGAATTGCGCCGATAATAAATCAGCGGGGCAACAATTTCTTAAGGAGGCGCTCATGGAACCCTATAAAGTTACAATTTGGTATCGGCTTATTGATTCTCCGGAAAAGACCAAGGAACTTGTCTGGACCGACACTCCGGTTCCATCGATTCTCGAAACTTTCATCATAGAGTCTATTATGAAGGACGAGAAACCAGACATCCTGTCGATTTACCCACTCATTAAGAATACGCCTCGAGGCACGGCCCCTCTGGAGATGCCATCGAATCGCAAGCTTATGGATGTTCACGGTATCGAATCTCTGGAGTATGAGATTGATGGCCGGCTATTTCGTATCTCGACGTGACGCAAGGGGAGCACGCATTGAAGGTTTTCGTGAGTCATAGCAGCGCGGATCAGAAGATTGCCGCGGCATTTGTCGACCTCTTGCGTGCTGCCCTTCCCCTCGTACCAGGAGATATCCGCTGCACGAGCGTCGATGGCTATAAGCTGACTCCTGGGACCGAAACAGACGAGCAGCTTCGGCGCGAGGTGTTAGAATCACAGGCGTTCGTGGCACTTCTAAGTCGCACGAGTATCAAATCCATTTACGTGATATTCGAATTCGGGGCACGCTGGGGAGCTAAGGGCAACCCGGCCCCTGTGATGGTCGGTGGCCTAAGGCCGAGCGACCTCAAACCACCGCTTTCGGGGATACATGCCGTCAATGGAGCGTCTGAAGGCGACTTACATCAACTCATTGAGACGTTCGCAAATCGTCTTGGACTCGCTTCTGAAAAGCCCGAGGCATATATGAACGCGCTGCATGCGTTTGTCGACACTGCCAAGCGTGACCCCAATATCGTTCCTCTTGTGCCTTCACAAATGTTGGCCGGAACGAAGCGGCGGCAGAGATAGGTTAATCTTCCATACGCACCGTGCCAGGCCCAAAGTACCTGGCCACGGATGAATCGGTGGTCGCCAAAGTGGACAAGACCCTAACCCACTTCTCCACCGACGAAGGCCTGGCAGCCCCCGGCGCGACCGCGCTGTTCCGGGTATTCGCCGCCCTGACCTGCGCGACTGAGAATGCCAATAATCCGATTGGGGGGCGTAGAAGCCCGGTTAGCGAGATAATCGCGAATTGAAACGAAGGCACGAACATGTCAACCGGTGGGCCGCCAATTCCTGACGATCGTTACGGAGCCGGCCTGCGAAACCGAAAAGGAGCGTCGATCATGTTTGGAAACAACCGCAGTCGTCTGTTGCGCCTGGGCGCGACGGCATTATTCGCCGGGATTATCGTTGCCGCGAGCGCGCCGCATCTTTACTCCGCGGGACTCACGCGGGCGAACGCAAGCCAGCCGCAGACAGCTCCGCAGCGATACCCGGCGGGGCTGGAATGGATGGCCGGTCCGCCGCCGGCTGGAGTGGGACTGGCTCTGGTCAAGACAAGCGACGCAGCCGTAGGATTGGTTGTGGCGGACGGAATGAAGGCGGGACAGCCTGCCAGCGCCACGATCGTCGCGCTGCCAAAAAAGCGCGGCGACACTAGCGCTACCGAGGGGCTGGTCCTCGTGGACCCGTCCGGCAAAGAGCACGCGGTAAGCGCGGGCAAGGTGATTACGTTTGCGCTGGGCGCCGCGCCGGCGATCGCGCTGCTCAAGGGCGGGAAAACGCTGGGGACCAAGAGCCTTCCCATAGGCGGGGCCGCGACAACGGCAAACAAGCAGGTGTTCGTACAGAGCAACCGCATTACGGACCTGCACGGCACGTTCGACGGGGACGCGGCCAACTCGTCGGCGAAGATCGGAAACACGCCGCTGAAGGTGATCGCGGAGACGCCCACGGAAATGATCGTCGGCTGTCCGGACCTCGACATTGCCGGTCCGGTGAAGATCGATGTCTCCGACAACGGCAAGCAGTCCTCCATCCCGGCCGACGCGATCAACGTGAGCGCGCAAGCGCCGCGCACGATGAAGCTCGGCCAGCAGTCGATTGTCCAGGTAACTCTTCGCGGGCTTCAGAGCTTCCGCAACATGAAGCCGAATGGAATGAGCCTGTATGCCTATCTGGTGAATGAAACGCCGCAGGTCGCGAGGTTCGACGGAAAGGCGCGCACGATCAGCGAAAAGGTCGATACGAGGAAGATCACCGAAGGTGGCGAGTATTTCCTGAGAGTGGGTCTGACGGCGGTCGGTCCGGGCGCCTATCGCCTGGTGGGATCGGTCACGACGAGCGCCTATGGATGCCAGGTCTCCTGCGCGGGCTGCGACACCTTCTCTTATTGCGACGACAAAGGGACCGTGGTCTGCGCAAAAGGAGAGTGCTCGGGCGGGTGCGTCAAGCACGCCGGCGGGGCGGCCTGCGGCAGTCCGTGGACCTGCGACTGCAAGTTCGGAAAATGCGGCTGCCGGTGATAGGCGGAGATGCCGGGTGAGGACAGACGGCCTGAACGCGTTACTCGAAGGGCTTTCTGCTGAGACGCGGCAACTGGTGGTGGCGACGGCCGCGCTAATGGGTTAAGCGCCGCCTGACGAGACAAGGGGATCGCGGCAAGCCATCCGCTGCAGCCGACCCGGCTCGTCGCTTGGCCGCAATTGATAACGGTGCAGGTAAGCGCGCAATCGTTGGTGCGACGCTTGAAGGGATACTCCAGGAGACTCGCGTAAGTTTTCGAGGCAGGAAGAGCTGTAACAGTTCACGATCGATGGGGTAGGGGTGAAGCATTCGGGTTAGCGGTTGGCGGGTTCCGATACATTATGTCGTCCGAATGCTTCACCCCTACGCGAGGCCGATCAGCGTTTTACACGAATTGTGAACAATTACGAAGAGCTTGAGGAAACGGGCCAGCGGAGTATAGGTTGCTGGGATCGTGCGTCGTCGCGTATAATGGGATATGACGATTTGGAGGAGGTTAATCCTATGACTCGCACTTTGGAGGCTTCTGTTGACGAGCGCGGATGCGTGACTCTGCTTGAACCAGTTAGCCTCTCTCAAGTCCGCCGCGCGCTCGTTACCATCCTAGAAGAGCCCCCAGTTCATCCCAACGAGACGGATTTGCTCAGTGAGCAGGCGCTTGCCGAAGATTGGAACCGACCGGAGGAGGACGCGGCGTGGTCGCACCTTCAGTCGGTGCGGTAGTTCTCGTTCCCTTTCCCTTTTCCGACCTCTCGGCGTCCAAGCTTCGCCCTGCTATTGTTCTGGATGAGGCCGGGCGAGGAGATTGGGTGCTGTGCCAGGTTACAAGTAATTCCTAAGCCGACCCTCGGGCAATTGAAATCGCTGATTCTGATTTCACCACCGGCTCCCTTCATGCCATGAGTTACGCTCGCCCAGGCAAGCTGTTCACTGCGAATGTCAGCCTCATTACGTCTGACATAGGCGCCCTCACGCCTGGGGTATTCGAACGGGTCGTCGATGCGGTTGTGGAGTCGCTCAAACCAGCAGGTTCGTGACCGCAGTAATTAGAGTCGTTGCAGATCGGTGGTCGAGTTCCCACGTGGGGCGTGTGAACGAGATCCACATTCCCGGGAGGGACGTATATTGCGCATATTCTTGATATCGGCGAGTGCGGTTACCCTTTTCTTGGGGGCAGCTTTCGCCCAGACCCGAGAAGAGAAGGTCCGCGGCGACAAGGCGAAGGTCGAGGCCGGCGGGTACTGGATATACAATGACGTCCCAAAGGCTTTCGCGGAAGCAAAACGAACCGGCAAGCCGATTATCGCGGTTCTAAGGTGCATCCCGTGCGTGGAGTGCGTCAAGCTGGATGACGATCTGATCGACGCGGATGCGCAGATGAAGCCGCTCCTTGCGCAGTTCGTCCGCGTTCGGATCGTGTCCACCAACGGACTGGACCTCTCCCTGTTCCAGTTCGATACCGACCAGTCGTTCGCGGTATTTCTGTTCAGCGCCGACGGGACGGTTCTTGGCCGGTTCGGCACCCGCTCGCACCGGACCATCTGGTCGGATGACGTTTCGATCGAAGGTTTAGCCAGCGCCCTTAAGATCGCTCTCGCGTGGAACGGCAGCCTGGAAACGCACCGCGCGGAGCTTGCGGCCAAGCGCGGCCCTGTCCCGGAGTTCGCCACTCCGGAACAATTCCCGCCATTTAAGGACAGATACAGGCCCACACTCGACTACCAGGGCAAAGTCGTCCAGAGCTGCATTCATTGCCATATGATCGGCGACGCTGTGCGGGAAGTCGCGTTCAGCCGCAAGGAGAAGCTCTCCGAGAATATCCTTTTCCCCTATCCGCATCCAAAGACGCTCGGGTTGATACTCGATCCCGGACACGCCGCCAGGGTGCGGGAAGTACTGCCGAATAGCGACGCTGCGAAGGCCGGGTTCGAGCCGGGAGACGAGATCCGGAAGTTGGCCGGCCAGCCGTTGTTGTCCATTGCGGATATTCAATGGGTGTTGAATGCAGCGTCCCCTGACGGCGCCGAACTGAAGGCCGAAGTGTTGCGCCGATCGAAAGCAGTCGGTCTCACTGTACGCCTTCCAAAGGGCTGGCGGCAGCGGGATGACATCTCCTGGCGAGCGAGCACGTGGGGGCTGCGCCGAAAAGCTCTAGGTGGAATGCTCCTGGAGCAGCTTCCCGACAAAGAGAGCGCCGGCTTGAATCTGCCTCGCGGATCGACCGCGCTGCTGGTTAAGCACGTGGGCGAGTACGCCCCGCATAACGTGGCTCAACGCGCCGGCTTCCGCAAGGGAGATATCGTGACCGGTTTCGATTCGCGAACAAGTCTGCTTCGCGAGACCGACGTGATCGCG
>JBGPOG010000388.1:0-4883 GCA_041487935.1 Chthonomonadia bacterium
TGGCTCGCGGTTTGTCGCCACGGTGGAAAGCCGAGCCCATCCAGAGTATAAACGGAAATTAGTTGCCGCGACTGCTGATTCGACGGCATTGACTGTCTGCTTCGACGGAGGCTGGACCCATGCGCCGCACCGCGTCCTTCGAAACAAGACTCTCGAGCGATGGGAAGCCGCCGGATGCCCAATGCCGGGATGCCGTCCCGGCGAAGGTGAAATAGCCGGCCAGTCGGCAAGCGGGGAACCCATTCTGCGTTACGAAGACACCGCGCCGCGCGAGGGAATGACGGGAGATATTGCTGAGATGGCGCTCTACGCCGGCGAGGGCGCCGGCAAGATCGACGATCTGCCAGGCGCAGGTCTGCTCGTTACGCGGCTTTGGGACGAGGCGCGCCGGTTTCTTGAACCTGAATGCGCGGGTCGAACGTAGTGTTAGAGGGTTATGTTGTAAGTTGGCAGCGAGGATACTTGATGGCAAGGTACGACCGGGTTAAGAGTTTCTGGAAAACGACGAAGAGTGTTTCTATTCGCGAGATCGCGCGAGAGGCGGAGCGGCCGTTTGCGATGGCGGTTGTGGGGCTCTCGGAGAAACGCGCGGAGGTCTTTCGGCGCCTCTTTCCCGGCCTTGATCCCGACGCCGTCCTCCCGGAGCGTTCGCTGCTTCGGACATTCGATTCGACCGATCCGGAAGCAGGGTTTCCCGTTGACACCGGTTCGTTCGATATCGTGATCGATGCCGGAAGCGGCCGCGTCAATGCTCCTCCGGGTGTGCCAATATACAGCGTAGACGATATCGGCGAGATCGGCATTGTCCTATCGCGGCTGCTGGAGCAGCGGCCGGATCTGGCTTTGAGCCTCGGCAAACGATTTCCCGGATTGCGGCATGAGGTCGCCAGGCGAATAATCAAGGATACCGCGACGGTTAACGCGGAATTCGCCATGCTGACCGCGCTGCCCGGGATCATTCCCGTGCTGGGAGCGATATTGCCTGCGGGCGCCATCGGCGACATTTTCGTTCTCACTAAGAACCAGGCGATGATGATGTACCGCCTGGCCGCCCTTCACGAGCTACCGCTCGACACCAAGTCGAGGTCACGAGACATTGCTCCGCTGCTTGCGAATGCATTCGGTTGGCGCGCACTGGCTAGAGAGATCGTTGGGGCCGTTCCTGGAGGCGTAGGGCTGGTGGCGAGAGGGTCTATCGCATACGCTGGAACAATCGCTCTTGGCCGGGGACTGGAGAAACTCTATTCTACCGGAGTTCAGCCCACTCGCGCGCAGATCAACGCGTTTTACAAAGAAGCCTACAGCCGGTCGAAGGCGACGATTCAAGGGATCGCCAGGAAGCTAACCGCCAAGAAGCCCCGGCAGATCGCGAAGTGACGGGACATTGAGTTTAGGATTTCGGTATATGAATTCTCGAAGCCGGACTGTGCCCATTCTCGCGGTGCAATTTGCTGGTACAACGTATGGAATGCGATGCCCCGATATCAAATAAGCCAACTGCCGTGATCTATCCAGCGAGGAGACTGTCTGCGGCATCGCGAAACTGGTGGACGGCTTGGAGGAATTTCTGGCGTTCGGACGCGCTCCCGAAAGCCTTGCCGGGAATCATAATGGCAGACATCGGGCCGACATAAATGATCGTGTCAGTGTCGCACTCAACGATCTTCTCAACTGCGTCCCAATGCAACGACGTTTCCACTTTGCCGGTTCGTGTGATAATGCCATTGGGCTCGATCGTCAGCGTGCAGCGGTCCGTACTCCCAGGGGTGTGTCCCTCGACAAGCATTCGCTTCAGCCGGCGGTTTAACTCCCATCGCCACCAGGCGGGTCCTATGCCTATCCAGAGGATATCTATCAGGACAAAAACCACGAGAACGGATAACTTGCGCTCGAAGGCATAGATGATGAACCCGACGAGTGGAATGAGAACCGCTCCGGCAAGGGTCGTCATCTGGCCGGAGTGGCGAACGGTTGGGGAATGCGCCGCATGAAACATATTGAGGCGCATCATGTCTTCAGTAGTCAGTTCGTACTCTATTTCCATTGAAATCCCGCGCCTTTGTCGGATGAAACGCGAAACTAACGGCGTTATGTGTTGTAGCAATGGATGGCAAAAGAATTGAATACGACTGGTGCCATTATAAACCCCAACGCGCTTCTCGTCAACTCGTATTGCAGGGAATATTACATTCGATGCCGGCGGGGGTTGCGAAAACAGATCCAAAAACGAGTCTGAGCAAGAGAACAATACAGAGGAAGAAGATAATTACCAGACCGGTAACCCCAGAAACCGAGTTGAGGATCCACCTGTCGAAGGCGCGAGAATACTGGTATGAGGACCGGCTCGACCTCGCGATGGCGGCGGTCAAGAATGCTCTGCGCGTAGGAGTCCCCGCAGGAAACTGGTACGACTTTCAACGCACGGTCGAAGCGGAATGGGGTGTTCGCAGGGATGGGCGGATAACGAGGATTTCCGAGGAGCTCTCGGTCGAAGGCGATGGTATCTGGGAGCGCCGAACCAGAGAGTTCGAGCAGATTGCTCTGCGGGCGCTGCACGATGTAACGGATACGCTCGCTGTTCTCTGGGGTAAGCCTGTGCTGGTGACAATCTTCCCACGCGACGAGTGGGTGGAGTTCATGCGCGCGCGGTATGGATACTACGCCCAGCGCGCGGAGTGGCACAAGGTCTGTTTGCCGCCCGCGGTTTCTTGCGAACCGGGAATTTTCCTGCGAGCCGCTCGCCATGAGCTCACCCATGCCGCGATACATGAGCTTGCTGGAGAGGGCGTTCCACGCTGGCTGGACGAAGGAGTGGCTGTCCTTATGGAAGGGCCGGTCGATTCCGCCGAAACGGCTTTCCTTACCCGCCACGTCTCCGCAAACGGGGCGCCGGCGCTAAACGCAATCTCCTCGGGATTCGAGAGCTTCGGAGTGTCGATTGGAAGCATGGAATCGAGGGTGTGTTATGCGGCGGCGGCGGACTTTGTGAACCGAGCACTGCTTAAGAATGGCATGATCGCAATCAGGGCGGTTCTCGAAAGTATCGGTAAGGGGCGGGCCGCAGACCGCGCGTTTAGGGAAGTCTTTGCAATATCGCTCCCTACGGCGGAGCGCGAGTGGCAGCGATCTTTCGTCTCACGGTTGGCATCGTGATGCACGGTTCAAGGATTTGATGCGGGAATTCACGGCTCCTTGAACGCCTCCGGCACCGTATGCGACGGGACGGCGAGCATTCGAACGAGCTCGGCCAGCATTTGCTCTCGGTACACCGAATTGACAGCCAATGCGGCTTGCGTTTGAGCGTATCCAAAAGGGATGCCTGTATCGTAACGCTCCCCGACCGCTTCAAATGCCACGTACCGCTCCCCACTAACTCGCAGTCGCTCCTGGGCGCTGGTGAGCTGGAATTCTCCATTTTCGCGCAGGTCGTGGTCGATGGCGTGCTGGATGCTGTCGAAAATGCTCGGGTTGAACGCGTGCATCCCGAAGAAGCACAGATACATCCCCCATAGCAGCCCCTCGACGCGAAGGTTCGTCTCCGCATATTCGACCGGGGGTTTCTCAAAGATGTGGTCGACGTCGTAAACGCGAGGGTTTTCCTGGATCAGTTTGCCGCGGACCGTGCCGAACAGGTGCAGCAGCTCGGACGGAGTTTGCTGCACGGCGGAAACGCCGACGCCGTATTTTTCGAAGACATCGATGATCTGCCGGGCGCACCTCTTCTCCGTTCCGGACGTGTAGATATGGTCGCCCAGCATCAACAGGAACGGCTCGTTGCCTACAAATTCTCTCGCGCACCAAACGGCGTGGCCGTAGCCCACCGGCGAGGGCTGCTCGACGATGGTGAGACGGCTGGCGTACTGCTGTAGTTTTGCGGATTGAAGAAGCGCCCAGTCCTTGCCTTTGAAGAGTCGCATCTCTTCGGGCGGCAGCGGCTTGAAGTGCGATTCGATCTGGCTGCGATTGTGCCGGTTGACGACCAGGCAGACTTCCTCGATGCCGGAATCCAGCGCCTCCTCGATGATTACCTGGATCGAAGGCTTCGTGATGCCGTCTCGGTCCATCAACGGCAGCATCTCTTTCTGGATAGTGATGGTCGCGGGATACATTCGCGTCCCGCGCCCCGCCGCCGTGATCACCGCCTTGCGGACCCTATTCATAAACCGCCCCGAATTCTGGATTTTGGATTTTGGACTTCCCTAATTAGGATACCTCCACCTCACCCCCGAATTTCCATTCCCCCAACGCCTGAGGTGATTGCAAAAACCGCGCGGCCGTCATCCTGAACGGAGTGAAGGATCCGCTTTTGGCCCGGCTCCGTGAATTCTGTTAGGTCAAAAACAGATCCTTCACTCCTTTCAGGATGACGGGATGCGTTCGCTTCGTCGAGTTTTGCAATTACCTCGCCTGAACGCCAAACCGCCCTAATCAAGCTCCGGATTCGTCAGGCTCGTCAGAATGTGATCTTCCCATTGGCCGTTGATCTGCAAATAATCCCTCGCGTAGCCTTCGACCGTGAATCCGAGTCGCCGGAGCAAGCGGCCACTGCGCTCGTTGCGTGGAATATAGTTTGCCATAATCCTGTGAAGATGGAATTCGCGGAACATGTATGGGACGGCGGCCGAAAGGGCCTCGAACATCAGCCCTTTGCCTTCGGCCTCCTCCGCCAGGCTATAACCCAGCACGCAATACTGCGCCGCGCCGCGATGGATCTGGTTGAAGGTGACCGAACCGGCGATCCGGTCCGGCCGGTCGCGGTAAAAGAGGAAGAGACGCACCGCTTGGTCTCGCTCGAATTCGTGCCGAAAACGATTCACTCGCTGCCGCCAGTAGTCCGCGGTAAAAAATCCGGCGGGCCAGGCCGGGTGCCAGGGAGTGAGGAA
>JBGPOG010000389.1:0-4882 GCA_041487935.1 Chthonomonadia bacterium
ATTTCTTCATCGTCAACCACAAGAATTCGCTTCGGCATAGTTTGCTCTCCTCGGTAGTGAATGCGCCGATCGATCCGTCACACCGAATGGTTCGGAGCGGTCGAGCGCCGTTCTGGACTGCGTTCATACGCCGTCATCCAGCGCTTGAAAGATTCTCCTGACCACCGTCACCACGTCATTCGGTTCGAATGGCTTTGTAAGATAGCAGTCGACGCCTGATTGGTAACCTCGGAAGATATCATGCTCCTGGGACTTTGCCGTCAGAAAAACGACGGGCAAGTCTTTGCTCGTAGGATCGGACTTGATGATCTCCAGAATCTCGAAGCCGTCTGCATAGGGCATCGCGATGTCGAGCACCAGCAGCTCAGGTTGAAACGAATCGAGCTTTTTCAACGCCTCGCGCCCATCATGCGCTACGGCGACCTCATATCCCGCCTGTTCAAGGTTCACCTGGACCAGGCGGGCGATAGGCTTTTCGTCATCGACTACAAGAACGCGTCTCGGCATTCATTTCTCCTGGTGCGAAATTTGTGATTCGTGATTCGTGATCCGTGATCCGCGCCGCGAAATGGCCTCGTGAAGTCTAAGATGAGTGTAACCCATCTGGACTCTCACGTATCACGCATCACGTGACGCAATTGCAAGACTGTTGCGAGACGAGCGAATTGTCATCCCGAGCAATTTACCGCGCCTAACGCGGCGTTGAGCGTAAGAAACTGTCACAGCCCCCGTCATCCCGTAGGGATCTGTTTTTGAATTTGCAAGTTGGCATTCGTGCACTAAACGGTGAAGTTTCTTAGGAAGTACGAGAGATCTGTTTTTTGGTCGTGATTTCTGGTCATACCTGTCTGTGAAAAGAAGATCCCTCGTACCTCGGGATGACAAATGCACGGACTTTTGCAAATACCTCACGCATCATTTCCTCAATCATTTATATCCGGCCAGAACCGCTAGTTCGAATTGCTTCCAATAACAGTCTACATCACGAAATCCAATTTCACGCAGCCAGTTAAGCTGCGTCCCGACGGGCGCAAGGCGGTTTGCCGCCTTATCCGGGCGGCTCCTAAGCTCAAGAACGACTTCTTCGTCCGTGATCTCCTCGCCCAGCGACCGGCGGTGGCGGGCCAGGTGCTCGGCATAGGCCGACTCGAACATCGCCTCGCCCACTGGCGAAGCGCTAGCGACGTGCTCGATATTGACAAAAACGCCACCCGGCGCCAAGAGATCGAATATCTCCGCGTACAGAGATTGCTTTCGTTCATCTTCGCTGTGATGGATGGCGAAACCGCTCACAATCGCGTCAAACTGAGTTCCGGAAAGACGATGAACCCATTCCGGAGTATTGAAGTCCGCTTCGACCAGTTCCACCAGGTCGCTGAACAGCCCGAGGTCTTGAAAACGCACCTCCGCCTTTTCCAGCATAGCAGGCGAGCCATCGAGCGCCACGCCTCGGGCAACCGGATAGGCTTGCATGATGGACTGGAGCAGAATGCCGTCGCCGCAACCGATATCCAGCACGGTAAGCTGCGGCTTGCGAACTTCGCGAATGAGACGCAGCATCGTCTCGATCTGCGCTTCAGCTCCCAAAAGCCCGCCGCGCCGCCGATCCGTGAATCGCCGCGCGACATCCCTATCTTGCCAGACTTGCCAGTTCGTAGTAGTCATTTCTCCCTACGATTATTAAGGATTACGCGGCGGCACGCCGCACTCGCCCGGATCTCGTTCCGCTCCAGGCAGACGAACCGGCGCAGGGCCAATCGGTCCAACCGCCACTCCCGTTAGTCCGCCTCCATCGTCGATCCGGCGATATCTGCTTCGTGCGTAATAGCCAAAAGCAAGTCCCGCGACAATACCAATGCCAATAAACAACCCGATATTGACCAGCAGGTTCTTGACCGTGTCCAGCCCCAACCGATCCGTGATCCCGTTGTAAACCTTCCAAAGGATCAAGTTGATCGGTCCGAGCAGACCGATCAAGAGCCCCTTCATGGCGCCCGGCTTTGCCGCGCCGCGCCGCGCTCCGCCGGCCGCTCCGAGGAGCAGGCCGGCAACAGGCGCGATGAGAGCTATGAGCAAAAACAACCGATCGGCTTGCTCGATGGTTATCAACTCACGCATATCGTCCATATGTATTCACATTCTAACCGCAGAGGACGCAGAGGGCGGCAGAGGAAAAAAAGGCGAACATCAGTGTGGAGGTATGGAAGTGTGGAAGCAAAAACACCTCCATACTTCCACACTTCCACACTCACAACTCAAATTCGCTCTGCATTCTCTACGGTTAAGGAATCAAGCCGTCCGCGCTCCGCGCGCCATTGCGATCACTCCGGTTCGTACCAGCTCTTTGATTCCGTATCCGCTGACAAGCTCCCGAATCTTGTCGATCTTATCCACGCTCCCGGTAACCTCGATGACAAACGTCCGTTCGCTCATGTCGATGATCCGGCCGCGGAAGATTTCGACTATCTGCATGATCTCGCCCCGGTATTTCGGCTCCGCGGTTACCTTGATCAGCGCCAGCTCGCGCTCAACGGCCGGGCTTTCCGTGTAGTCCACAACGCGAATCACCTCGATCAGCTTGTGAAGCTGCTTCGTAATCTGCTCGAGAACCAGGTGGTCTCCGCCGACCACGATGGTCATGCGGCTGATTTGCGGATCGTCTGTAACGGATACCGTCAGTGACTCGATGTTGTATCCCCGGCGGGCAAATAGCCCGGCCACCCGAGCCAAAACGCCAGGGTGGTTCTCCACAAGAACGGTCAGAATATGCTCTTGCTGCAATTGTGCGATCATAACGTTGCTCAAAGTCGTTGCCATTTTAGATTCCCGATTCTAAACACGAAGTCACGAAGCTGCGTAGAACGGCAAGGGCTTCATCCACAGATTTCACAGATGACCGGATGCTGATGCCAGATCGCCATCACATTGAAGCTAATCCAGATTCCCGTCACGGGTGCCGGCTATCTGTGTCAATCTGTGTAATCTGTGGATTGTATGTCCCTTCCTGCCTTCGTGTTTGAATCTTGTTAGTTTTTCTTTCCTTCCGCGGCGGCGGTTACCTCTACGTATTGCTGCAGGACCTTGTCTTCATCCGAGAACGACCAGGCTTCGCTGTCGGCGTGAACCGTCGCTTTCAGCTCTTCCAGGTTCTCGCGGATTCGCATCTCGTCGATGCTCTGGCCGCTGGGAATCATCGGGTAGACGTTCTCTTCCGTTGGGATGACAAAATCCATCACGATCGGTCGATTGCGAATCTTGACCCCTTCTTCCAGCGCGGCCCGCACGTCGTCCGGCTTGCTCACGCGCATCCCGACTCCGCCATAAGCCTCCGCGAGCTTGACAAAGTCCGGCGACGCCTGCAGGTCCACGTGGCTATAGCGCTCCTGGTAGAACATCTCCTGCCACTGCCGAACCATTCCGAGCGAGCGGTTGTTGATGATCGCGTTGATGACGGGCAGCTCGTAAACCGTAGCCGTCATCAGCTCCTGCGAGCACATCTGGAAGGAGCCGTCGCCGGAGAGGTTGACGACCGTCGCATCCGGGAATGCCTTCTGCACGCCGATGGCTGCCGGCAGTCCATAGCCCATGGTCCCCAGGCCGCCGGAAGTTACCCACTGTCGCGGCCGGCGGCATTTGTAGTACTGCGCCGCCCACATCTGGTGCTGGCCCACGTCCGTGGTCATGATGGCATCCCAGTTGGTGATCTGCCCAATCTGCTCGATCACGTATTCGGCATACAGCTTGCCGTCGCGGGGATACACCAGCGGGAACCGTTCCTTCCACTCGACGATTTGATCGTTCCAACTGCTCCAAGTACGCTCCTGGATGCACTTCAGGAGCTCCACAAGCACTGTTTTCACGTCGCCAACGATGGGGATGTCCGGCGTTTTGACTTTGCCGATTTCGGCCGGGTCAATGTCGATGTGGATGATCTTCGCGCCGACTGCAAACTTATCGACTTTTCCCGTGACGCGGTCGTCGAACCTCGCCCCGATCGCGACGAGCAGGTCGCAGTTGTTGACGGCATGGTTGGCATAGGCGGTGCCGTGCATCCCAAGCATCCCCATTGAAAGCCGGTGCGTCTCGTCAATGGCGCCTTTGCCCAGCAGCGTGGTTGTCACCAGGATATTCGTCCGCTCCGCCAGCTCGGTTACTTCGGCAGCGGCGCCTGACGCGATCGCCCCGCCCCCCACGTAGAGGACGGGCCGTTTTGCCTCTGCGATCGCCTGCGCCGCTTTGCGAATCTGCATGTCATGGCCGCGCGTCGTGGGGCGGTAGCTCGGGATATCGACCTTCTTGGGATAGTTCTCAGGGTCCCACTCGATCTTGTTCAGGGCTACGTCCAGGGGAATATCGACCAGAACCGGCCCGGGCCGCCCGGACGAGGCGATGTAGAACGCTTCGGCGATGACTTGCGGCAAATCGGCGCCGTCCTTTACCAGGAAGTTGTGTTTGGTAACCGGCATCGTGATTCCGGTGATGTCCGCCTCCTGGAATGCGTCCTTGCCGATCGCCGTCGTGCGCACCTGCCCCGTTATTGCGACCATCGGAATCGAATCCATATAGGCCGTGGCAATGCCGGTCACAAGGTTCGTCGCGCCTGGGCCGCTGGTGGCCAGGCAGACGCCGACCTTCCCGGTGGCGCGCGCGTATCCGTCCGCCATGTGGGACGCGCCCTGTTCGTGCCGGACGAGGATATGCTCGATGTCTTTGTAGCCATAGAGGGCGTCGTAAATCGGCAGCACCGCGCCGCCGGGATATCCGAATATGTGTTGAACGCCCTCTCGCCGGAGGCATTCCAGCATGATCTGCGCGCCTGACATTTTCATGGCTAGTCCATCCCTTTCCTATGAACTCGTGCTCGTCGTCGTAATCGGAGTAC
>JBGPOG010000390.1:0-4847 GCA_041487935.1 Chthonomonadia bacterium
ATTGTATCAGATAGGTGTCTGCCCGCGTTCCCCAACTCGTGGCCGCGCGGGAGGACGCAAGCAGAAATTGTATCAGATAGGTGTCTGCCCGCGTTCCCCAACACGTAGTTACCCAGCTCGCCGAAATGGACTATTGTATCAGCTACGTATCTGCCCGCGTTCCCCAATCGAAGTGGACTGAGTGGACGTTGTGGACGGCGTCTTATCAAAGGAATGCCGCCCTTCGTTCCTCAGGGCAAGTGACTTAAGGGACTCAAGGGCCTGATTGCACCGACATGCCTTCTTTATCTTCATTGCTCAGACTTGCTCCGACCTGTTAGCAGACACCTGTCCATTCCCCTTCTCAAAATGCCATCCATCGAAGGGCGACGCGCCTGACTGGTACAAGCAGAGTCTTGTCGTGGCCGTTCCTGGCCCGGCATATTTGTAAACCTCGCGGGGTGCGGGCGAGCGCACAAGCGGTACCTCAAAGCCCGCTTTCCCGATATCTACGGCGACGAGGCTCAACGCGAGACGTACAACCAGCCGAAAGAGCCGGAATACCGGCCGCACGAGTGGAACCCGAAGCAGCCGTCCGACGAGAATGCGTTCGGGGAGTTGAGGGAGGGGATGAGGGTGTGGTAGCGCCACGACCCGGCGGTTGAAACCGCAGCAACGAAAACGCATAATCGGCCTGCACCGATTCCAGATTCAGATAGGGAGTCTGTGCAGGCCGACTTGTAATTGCTGCCGCGAATTGATTCGCCCGGTCCGTCGGTATCGATCGCGTTTCTACGTTTTGTGCGGTTGCACAGGACTTGGACACCAGCTCGCAGAATACGTTCATAGTGAGAATTCCCGAACGGATTTCGCTTTCGTGCGATCTTTTCTTTTGCGGATGATGTCTTTACCTAGAGGCCATTCTTTTCAAAAGCAGGCTCGCTCGATTTATTTGGCCTCGAATTGCGATTACAAATGCAATGGAAAGGATGAGAGTCCGATGCGAAAGCTCTGGATGATAGGCTTACTCCTCATTGCGTCGAGTGCGAGTTTGTCCGCTCAGACCAAGGAGACGGACATCAGGGCGTCCGCGATCAAATCGGCATTGTCGCCGGAGTATGAGGCCTACGTCGATTCTGCTTTCCGGGATACGCCGGATTCGCTCGAGGGACTCATGCGAGCAATCCTGAACTGGCCCATGCTTGGCGGGCCTGCCGCGGGCCGAGGTGAGATCGCCTCCTCTGCCGGCGGCAATCTGCGCCGGAGCCAGGGGGCATTCGACATCCAGGTCAAAATCGAGAAGGTGAATTACAGGCCGGGCAAAGTCGTCCTTACCGTCAGCAAGAAGCTCTCGGGTATATTCCATCAGGGCGGCTCTTCACGAACCGGGAGAGTAGAAGGCTACACCGTCTCACGACATCTGTGGATGAACACGGGATCCGGCTGGAAACTGATGGCGACTTCGCAGGATGAAGGCTGGGTGCGAATGAATGGGAAGGCGTTTACGTCGCTGCCACGGGGCTTTGACGCAAACCAGGCGTTCAAGATGCACGACATCGTCGAATCGGCCGAACGGCAGCCTGGATATTAGAGGCAAACATTAATTGGCTAAGCTCTTAGGCAAAACTTGCCTTGTGACGGGCGGCAATCAGGGCATCGGCGCTGGAATTGCCGTCCGTCTTGCCGGAGAGGGCGCCGACGTCGCCATCGCATATCTGGCGAACGATGAGGGTGCGGAAGCGATTGCATCGAGCATCCGCGCACTCGGCCGGCGCTCGCTCGCAATCCGGGCCGACCTGCGCGACCCCGCCGGCGTGGAGCGGTTAATGCAGCGCGTTGCGGCAGAATTCGACGGGCCGGATATTCTGGTCAACAACGCCGGCATCGTACGTTGGTCGCCTTTCCTGGAGCTGTCGCTCACGGATTGGGAAGATGTCATCCAAACGAATCTCCGCGCTGCGTTTCTGAGTTCTCAAATCGCCGCTAAGCGGATGGCTGCAAAAGGCTGGGGGCGCATTGTCCATATCTCCAGCACTTTCAGTGAGGTGACCGTCCCAAATGTTACGCCCTATTCCGTCTCCAAAGCCGGCCTGGCGATGCTCGCCAAGTCGATGGCAATCGAGCTCGGACCTCTTGGGATAACCACGAACTGCGTGGGACCGAGCACCGTCCGCACGCCACTAAATGCAGCCGTTCTCGACCAAGATAATATGGAAGCGCGCGAAGCCGCGCTAAACCCCACCCGCCGCATCGGGACGCCGCGGGATATTGCGGCAATGGTGGCTTTTCTCGCATCCGAGGAGGCATCCTGGGTCAACGGGCAGAATATCATGGTTGACGGAGGGCTGACCGCAATGTCGCCTCAGCCGCCGTATCTGTCGGAGTGATCGGTTATTGTTGATGGAGGTGGAATTTCCGTTTTACGGTGAATCCTTTCAAAAGTCGTTACGCAGTTGGATGCGCCTGGCTTCGTTCATCTGGAACAATCGAACTGTGGCTCGGCCGGATGCTGACGTACCGGCGACAACACCTTCGTTTAGCACGAAATGTTCATTCCATTCCTGGCGCCTCGGATTGAAGAGTAAAGTAACACTTCCTGTGAGAGGATCGACCGCAGAAAGATTGGGACCCTTTCTCCGGTTGCAGTGCCCGCATGCCAAAGCCAAGTTGTCCTCATCGTCGGCTCCACTATGCTGGCGGGGGATAATATGTTCGACGTGGAATCGAAAAAGGGGATCGGCATCTTGGTGTATTCGGCAATACTCGCAGTAGTTGCTTGCGCGCCGTCGCACCAAGTCGCGCAGAGAGTTGTCCATCAGTGGCCGTTCGTGTTGAATAGAACAGAACGTGCCTTTGCCTGCAACACGGCAATAACGCTGGCGGCCTGCAGATACTCGTCATATTCCGTGAGCTCTTCGTCTGTGATGATGCCTTCCGTGTTCTTGTCAGCAAGCTCATCGAAACGCGCTTGAAGCACGGAGTCCGCTCGTAGCTCCAGCAGCCACCGTGCAACATCGGCTGGCATGGCATGGCCACTCGGATCGAGTACGCGCTCTAGAATTCTCGTTTGTCCTAAGACGCTCATGTGGTGATTCTACCACGACTTGTTGCATTGTCGATCGTAAGCGAACCTATGATAGTCATTTCGCGAACGGTTATGGAGAAATGGTCTTGCAATGACTGGCGCAACTGACCAACGCCGCCTAACCGCCATCATGTTCACGGACATGGTGGGCTTCAGCGCGCTTAGCCAGCGCGATGAGAAGCGCGCTCTATTGATTCTGGAGGAGCAGCGCGCAGTCGTGCGGGCCACGCTTCCGGTTTATGGCGGACACGAGATCAAAACTGCCGGAGATGGATTCCTGATATCATTCGCCAGCGCTCTGGAGGCTGTGCGATTGCCATCCAATCCGCTGTCGCCGAGCGCAACCGGACCGCGCAGGACAAATCAAAGTTTCGCCTAAGGATCGGAATCCACGTGGGCGACGTCGTGGAGCGAGACGGCGACCTGATCGGCGACGGAGTGAACGTCGCCTCGCGCATCGAGCCGCTGGCCGCGCCCGGCGGCATCTGCGTTACAGGACCGGTATTCGACCAGATACGCAACAAGATTCCGGAGCAGGTGCTTCTAATTGGCCGCCCGGAGCTGAAAAATATTGAGATTCCGATAGATGTCTACGGTGTTGCGCTCCCGTGGGAGGACGCGCCGGCGCCGTTGCCGCGTCCATCGGGCGCGACTGGCGCTTCTCCATCGCGGCGAGTGATCCTGGCGGCTTTCGCGGCATTGGCGATCCTTGCCGTTGCATTCGGGTTGACCTCGATGAATAGAGGTACGAGCGCGCCCAAATCGGCCGTTTCGCCGGCTGTCGCCCCGAAAGGACCGGCAGCCCCCACCATCGCCGTCATGCCGTTCGCAAACCACAGCCACGACGGCGCAGACGCGTATCTCGCGGATGGCCTGACTGAAGCCGTAGCAATTTCGCTGTCCAAGATTAGCGCTCTCCAGGTCATCGACCGGTATTCGGTTTATTCCGACCGAGGCAAGACCGGCGAAGCGCGGGAAATCAAGAAATCGCTCATGGCGAGCCATCTCCTCGAGGGCAGCGTGCAGAAAGAGGGGGGCGATCTTGCAATACGAATACATCTGGCGAATTCGACGGATGGCAAGATAATCTGGTCGGAAAACTATCAGCGAAAAATGGGCACGATCCTGAAGATGGACCAGGAGGTTGCTGAAGAAGTAGCCCGAGGGCTAAAGATTACGCTGCTGCCGAGCGACCGCGAGCGGCTCAGTCGCACCGCGGACACTCCGGAAGCTTATGAGTTCTACCTCAAGGGCCGCGAACAGCAGCTTAAATTCGGTCCGGACACTCTGACCAAAGGTATTCAGTTGTACAATGCGGCGCTCAAGTTGAGCCCTCACTATGCTCCGGCGCTGGCGGCAATCGCACGATCTTATACTCTCCTCAGCACCAATTATAGACGGCCCCGCGACGTGATGCCCAAAGCGCGAGAGGCGGCGCTGGAAGCGATCAAGTATGACGAGACGGTCGCTGAAGCCCACATCGCTCTTGGTTTTGTTTACCTCGTTTACGAATGGGATTTTCCGGCGGCCGAGCGCGAATTCAAGCGCGCGATCGAGCTGGACCTGGGTTCTTCAGATGCATACGTGAATTACGGATTGTTACTTTCAGCCCGCGGCCGGTTCGATGAGGCGGCAAAATACTTGCGCACCGCACAAGAGAAGGATCCGCTTTCGGTTGTGACCAGCAACTGGGCCGAATGGGGCTACTTCGCGCTAGGGCGATTCGATGACTCACGCCGGCAGTCGGAGCACACCATAGCGATCGATGACAAATTCGCTTTGA
>JBGPOG010000391.1:0-4845 GCA_041487935.1 Chthonomonadia bacterium
CGCGGCGCTGGGTCTGGCCGGGGTAATGTCCTCGGAAAGCTCGGCGGCAAACGCGGCCGCCAATCCTCGGTCGCTGAATCCCCTCGCTCCGAAGATGCCACATTTCGCGCCGCGAGCGAAGCGTGTCGTCTTCCTATTCATGAACGGCGGCCCTTCACACGTCGACACATTCGACCCAAAGCCGATGCTGACAAAGCACCACGGCCAGCCGCTTCCATACAGCAACCTTCCCACGGAACGACGCACCGGCGCGGCGTACCGCTCTCCCTTCGAGTTCAAGAAGTGCGGGAAGAGCGGAATCGAAGTCAGTGAGATCTTTCCCCAT
The DNA here is from genome assembly GCA_041487935.1 of Chthonomonadia bacterium. Taxonomy (GTDB): domain Bacteria; phylum Armatimonadota; class Chthonomonadetes; order Chthonomonadales; family CAJBBX01; genus JBGPOG01. The sequence goes on from JBGPOG010000391.1 coordinate 326, forward strand.
ATCGGATCGAGTATCGACGACATCTGCGTGATCCGCTCGATGTACGCGGACATCCCCAATCACGAGCCGTCGCTCTTGCTCATGAACTGCGGGGAAGCCAGGCAAATCCGGCCAAGCCTCGGTTCCTGGGTCACATACGGATTGGGTTCTGATAACCAGAACTTGCCGGGGTTTATTGCGATGTGTCCGGGCGGTTACCCAATTCAGGAAACGCAGAACTGGCAGAGCGGGTTTCTGCCGGGTGTGTTCCAGGGCATGTACGTCGACCCCAAGAAAGACGACATTCAGCAGATCAACGAGCACGTGAAGAATCGATACTTGACTTCCAAAGAACAGCGCGAGCAGCTCGACCTTCTTCAGGTTCTCAACCGGCGGCATTGCGAAAAGCGTCATGAAGACGCGCAGCTCGAGGCGCGGATCCAATCCTTCGAACTGGCCTACCGGATGCAGATGGACGCCAGCGACGCCTTCGACGTTAGCCTGGAGCCGCAGTACATTCGTGACATGTATGGACCTGGAGTCTACGCGAAGCAGGTCCTCATCGCGCGGAGGCTGCTGGAAAAGGGCGTGCGGTTCATCCAGTTGTATCACGGCGCCGGCCAGCCCTGGGATAACCATGACGACATCGAGATTGGCCATCGGAATCTCGCAAAGGATTCCGACCAGGCGATTGGCGCATTCTTAGTGGATTTGAAGCAGCGCGGAATGCTGGAGGACACCCTGGTCATCTGGGGTGGGGAATTCGGACGGACGCCCACGGTGGAGCTGCCGACCCCGGGCGCAAACGCCGGCAAGCAGAATGGCCGCGACCATAATAACCATGGGTTTACGATGTGGATGGCCGGGGGCGGCGTCAAGGGCGGCTACGTCCACGGCGCGACCGACGACTTCGGTTTCCGCGCCGAAGTCGACAAAGTACACGTCCACGATCTTCACGCCACCATCCTGCAGCTCCTGGGATTCGACCATACTAAACTCACCTATCGCTATGCCGGACGCGACTTTCGCTTGACCGACGTATATGGAAACGTGGTGAAAGACGTCATAGCCTGATACCACGGCCATATCGACTGATCTCCAGGCATTCTCGGATAGGAGACTGGGCTGAGACCAGAATAGCAATAGCCGGGCCGTGTGGCGCGGCTTTTTGCTTGTACTTGGGAGAATGGAGACGACGATGAAACGGTTGGCCCTCACCTTAGCGGGACTTATCGTTGCAGCGCTCTGCAGTGGCTGCGCCGGCCTGGACTTTTCGCCGGACGGCCGGAAGCTGGTGTTTAACTGGATGCTCGATACAACACACACCGGACTCGCAATTATCAATACCGACGGCACCGACTTTCGCACCATGCCGGGTACTGAAGAGTCGCTGTGGCCAAGCTGGTCGCCGGATGGCAAGTTCATCGCGTACGTGCAGCAGAGCCAGGAAAAAGTTCAATCTTTGATCGTTTACAACACGGTCACTAACCGCACCCGCAAACTGGGAGATCGTTACAATCCGGGCTATGCCTGGCGTGAGGACACGCGCCGGATCGCTGCCCTGCGTACCACGCCTTCAAACAAAACCGAACTGGTTGTCTTTACCTTGCCCGATTTTGCCGTGACCCAACGCGTGACGTTGCCGGTAGAAAGCGCCTTTATGGTCTGGCTGCCCGGCACGGATGACCTGGCTTTGATAGGCGGCAAGAAAGGCAGTGATAAATCAGACGTCTACATCGAGGAGTCCGGCGAAGTCAAGAAAGTCACGACGACCGGCGACGTACTCGGTTTAGCCCTTTCGTCCGATGGCAAGAAACTGCTCTGGGCGAGAAAGAGTCCGAACCTGAAGTATATTCTGCTCTCGATCTACTCGTTCGATCTAAAGAATCGAGATGTCGTTCGGCTGCCGTTCCCCAATCAGGTCCCCGGCATCAACCCAAACCCGCATCAAGCGCCGGATTCCGTCGATTTTGTTTCGTTTTCGCCAGACAGCACGCGGCTTGCTGTATCGACAAGTTGGAAGTCCGGGCCTGACGCAAAGAGTGGCTCCAGCAGATACCGCACTCTCTTCTCCGTCAAGATGGACGGTTCAGAGGCACGCGCAGTCAGGAAAAACCTTGTTACAAAGGAAGCGACCGGGTGGATGACTCCGGCGTGGTCGCGAGATGGAAAACAATTGGCAGTGCTGTCGGACGAGGGAAAGGGTAAATTCGCATCCGTCCTGGCGGTCTACAACGCCGATGGTAGCGGCGGCAGGCGTTTGCAGGAGCTGAAGCCTTGAGCGCGCCGAATGGGAGTCGTCTCAAGCCGCCCCGACTCGAATCGGGCATGGCAATCGGCATCATTGCACCGTCGAGCCCTCTCCGCATCGAGACGTTCGAGCGCGGACTCGAGAATATCCAACAGGCCGGATTCCGTACGGTTCTCGGCGATAATATTCGCGCCTCACACGGCTACCTGGCCGGCAGCGACAATGATCGTGCCAACGACCTGACTGAGATGTTCGCCCGAAAGGATATCGACGCAGTTTTCTGCGCGTGTGGCGGCTACGGTGCGTCGAGGATGGCGGATCGGGTAGATTGGGATGTGGTCGCAGCAAATCCCAAGATCTTCGTGGGATATAGCGACGTGACAAGCCTCCACCTCGCGTTCGAGCACCGTACCAATCAGACAACCATCTACGGTCCGATGGTGGGTACATTTGGAGCGGGCCTCAGCGATCTGGCGCAGCAGACGTTTTGGAGACTGATTTGCAGCCCGGAACCCCATGGCACACTGGATACGGGTGATGCGGAGATTCGAACGGTGGCGGGCGGCAAGGCCAAGGGCCGCCTGGCCGGCGGATGTCTCGCCATTTTGAACGCAGGAATCGGCACAATCGACGAGCCCGACTTCGACGGGCGGATTGTCTTGATTGAAGATATCGGAGATCCCCTTTATCGGTCCGATCGATTCCTTGTCCAGCTTAGGAGGGTCGGAATTCTTGAAAAGGCGGCAGGCTTTGTCATCGGGCGCCTCACGGATTGGGAGAAAGAAGAGAAAGCGCCACCGGTGATTACCCCCGACGATCTCTGGCGAGACATTATTGCCCCTCTTGGAAAGCCCGCAATCTCCGGATTTCCGTTCGGCCACGTAAAAAACCCGCTGACATTGCCGCTAGGCTGCCTGGCGGAGCTGGATGCGGATACGGGGACGTTGACGATTCTGGCGGCGGCGGTTCGTTAAAGGAATGGCCGCGGAGCGGGCCAGGCGACGTGCCCACGCGGAGCGTGGGAACGAGAGAATTTCGCTCCGCGTGGGAACCCGGCGAGAACCCGCTGACATTGCCGCTAGGCTGCCTCGCGGAGATGGATGCGGATAGAGGGTTGATGCTGGTTCCCACGCTCCGCGTGGGAACCAGGCGCGGCCGCTCTGCGGCCAATCAATGTTTAGACCTCCGTCATTCCACCGATATCTCAATCGTCTTCCCCGTCTCCGCCGACCGATAAGCCGCCTCGATCACTTCCACTACGTGCGCACCGTGTTCACCGGGCGATAGGACTTCCCCATGCCCCTGAATCGCATCGATGAAGTTCTCTACCGGACCGTGGACCGGCGGGAGGTCGCTTTCACTGAACGATTGCGGCTCGCCGCCTTCCGGCTGAATGGTTGTCAGGAAATCGAAGCCTTCGACTGTAATCGTGCCGTCCGAGCATCCGATTGTATTGCGCACGCGCCGGTCCTTATGACGGCTGTCGCCGATTGTTGCAATAGTCGCGAACGAGCCGTTCTCCAGCCCCAGGACCAACCCGGCGCGATTGTCCACTGGAAGCGAATCCATCTGGCAGCTTACCGACGCAACCCGCATCCCCGTGACCCAGAGGATCTCCGACACCAGGTGGCTGCCTCCGTCGATCAAGTACCCGCCGCCGTTTTGCTCCGGATCCGTCCGAAACATGGTCGGCGGGACAATCCCCGGAAGGTCTTCCGGCAACGGTACTCGCCCGAAAACGATGCCGGCGTTCCCGGTCCAGAAATAGCCGATCGACTCGACTTCACCCAACCGGCCGGATTGAATCGCTCCGCGGATGCGGTGGCAGTGGGACCAATACGGTGGATTTAGCGCAACGGCCAGCACCCGGTTTTGTTCCCTGGCAAGCTTGCAGAGAGCGTGCGCTTCCGAGGACTTCACCGTCATCGGCTTTTCCATAAGCACGTGCAGCCCACGGTCCAACGCGGCGAGCGCCTGCTCGTAGTGGAGGTTGTGCGGTGTCGCGATCACGATGGCGTCGAGTTGGCACTCTTCCAGCATGACACGCCAGTCGGTATAGATTTGCTCCGGGTGAAAGTGAGCCTGCAGCTTCTCTAGCGCTTCGGGATCCCGCCGGCAGATCGCGGCAAGCTGTGCTTCCGGATGCTTCACGATATCGGGAAGATGTCTGCGCGACGCGAACCACCCGGCGCCGATGACTCCAAATCGTATCACGATTAACCTCGCCTAACTAAGAATCCCACCTCGCCCGCCAGATCGAAACCTGCGCGGGCGCTTGTTCCGGTTGGTC
>JBGPOG010000392.1:0-4840 GCA_041487935.1 Chthonomonadia bacterium
CAGGCGACGTCGTTGAAGAGCTTCCAGGCGTTCTCCTTGTGCAGGCTCTTCAAGTAGCTTAGGAGCATCATATTGCGCAGCTCGCCGCCCTCGCCCCCGCCGAACCGGCGCGCCATCATCTGCCCGATGGCGATGCTGTCCGTCACCCGCCAGGCGCGTAACGTGCCAGGGTTGAGCTTGCCCGGATAATTGGCCGCCTGGATCGTTCCGGAAGAAGCCGACTTAATAAGTGTCTCCAGATAGGCATTGACGCCATCCGCGTAGGCCTGCATCATCGTCTTGATCTCGGCTGAAAGGCGGTTGAATTGGCCTTCGCGCTCGGTCTCGGTGTAGCCGTCGATACGGGTTTCACGGTCGGCGGCGACGGCCGATTGTCCCACAAGTTCTGCCATCTCACCGCGGGCGTTGCGGCGGTAGAGGTCCATTTGCCCCAGCCGGTCTTCCGCCACGGCATATCCGTTGCCGTAGAACAATCCGCGCGCGGTGCCCGCGAATACGTGCGGGATCCCATAACGATCCCGCAAGACTGCCACTTGATCCCCATCGACAGTCAACGTGGCTGCAGCTTGGCCCAAAGCAGATGCCGAAATGACAACCTGGCCTATCAGAATGAACATGGCGAGCCGGCGGAACTGCATCATAATTTCTCTCCTTGATTGGCGTGACCGAGCATTCCTTACAGTTGTGCTGCTCAAACCAAACTCTTTTTTCGAGTGGATAGTGAATTAGATTCGCTTTCGATCAGATTCTGCTTTTTAATCGCGGTTCCTGCACAAAGATCAGCACGGGCAGGAAAGGAATTCGAGCAAAAATCCCCGAATGCGGGGACAATACGTACTGAGTCCGCAGGGTTACCTGCAATTGCCAGACGGGGATTAACCGGAAGTGCGCCTAATTCGCTGGGAAACAGGAATACCAATCGTTGTCTTTCTTGGGCTTTCGACCCTTGCGTGGATTGGCTGGCGGCAAGACGTTCGGGTTGCGGAATCGGCTATCCAGGACAATAACCGCCTCTTGGCTGCGGCGGTGGGCGACCGCCTGGCGGCTTACATAAAGGAGCGCGCAAACGATCTCAATTCTCTTAGACAGGCGCGCTTTGCGGGGATGATGTCCAACGGAGACCAGTTCCATCTACGCGCGGAAGGATTGCGAGCCAACCATCCTGAGTTTGGGACAATTACCTGGATCGATTCGCATGGTACGGTCAAGTGGTCTGTCGGACAAAACGGACGCGACCAATTTACAGGAACCGATATTGGCGCGCTGCCCGTGCGGATACGGCTCCTGGCGGAGGCGCGAGCTTCGGAAACGGCCGTGCTCTCGCCCGTGATGAAAATCCTCGATTCGAATTTGGGCATTGAGATCGTCTTGGCTGTGCCTAAAGCGGGGCAACCTGACGGATACCTTGCTGTTGGTTTGAAAGGCTCCAGCCTGATTATCAATGCCGTCCCGGCCGCATACCGAAATTCCTATAACGTCGTGTTCAGCGAAAGCGGAAGAGATATTGCGGTCTCGGACGGTTCCCCGCGAAGATTGACCGGGCTTCACGTACGCCGGATTATGCAGCGATCATTCACGGTACACGTTTGGCCAAGTTCGCGCGCCAAAATAGCACGCCACTATCAAGCCGCCATGTTAGGATTCCTCGGCAATATGGCCATGGCCACTATCGTCGGATCCGTGCTATTTGTCGCAATTCGCCAGCGCGGGCAGGCGCTGAGACGGTCGGAAGAGCGCAAGGGAATCGCGGATGCCCTGCACGTCTCCGAGAAGCGCCTGATGGACATCGTCGAGGAGAGTCCCTGGGCGATTATCGAACACTCGCCCGCGACCGGAATCATCGATGTCAATCCCGCCGCCGAAAAGCTCTACAAGCTTTCAAAACTGGAGATGATCGGACACCAGCCCGCCGAATGGATTCATCCCGAGGACTTGGAGCGAACGATGCGCCGGCTCCGGATGGAGGGGTCTGGGAAGGCCGCGCCATACTTTGAGAATCGCAATATAGATAAAGACGGCGGCATCCACTACATGCGCTGGACCGGCGCCCGGCGGCTGGACGCGCAGGGAAATGTGACCGGTGTCATCTCATTCGGTCTGGACATCACTGCCGAGGCGGAAGTATCGGAAGCGCGCGAACGGCTCCTGAAGGACGAACAACTGCTGATCGAGAGGCTCTGGGCGTTGAATGACCTTGCCCGCAACTTGCGCACGACCTTCGATCGCACAAACCTTTATCAGTTCGCGGTCCGCGCCGTGTCGACAATCCTATCCGGCCGGATGTGCGCCATTCTGCTATTCGACTTTGCGAGCCGCGAATTGGAAGTCGTAGAGGCCGCCAACATGCCCGACTCTATTGGACGCACCGGGCTATTCGCGCGGGGAACACGGTTCCGCATGGACGATGCGGCTTTTGGTGAAAATGCCGGCCTTTCGATTCAACGCCCGGTTCACGATATTAGGGAATTGCAGGGCAGGCGGGTGGAGGCGCTGGCGGACGCGGGCATCAAGTCTCGGGCGATGGTTCCGATTATCGTGGATAGCGCAGTTGCCGGCTTCATCACGCTCTATTCAAATTCTGAGTCCGTGCCGGCAGCACTGCCTCATGAGCTCGAGTTCGTGCAGGGTGTTGCCGAGCATCTGGCCCTCGCTCTGACAAACTCCCGCCTATACTTCGACCTGAAGAACGCGTATACACAGCTCCACGATGCGCAAAGCCAGATCGTCCAGATGGAGAAGCTTCGCGCCATCGGAGAGATGGCAAGCGGGATCGCCCACGACTTCAACAACTCGCTCGCGGCCGTTCTTGGTTACGCCGAACTGCTGGAAAGCGAATGCCTGGAGGGCAAGGCAAAACAGTACCTGCGGCAAATACAGAAGGCGGCCGGCGATGCGACGAACACCGTTCGGCGGATACAGGGTTATACCCGCCGAGTACCGGAGCCGGGATCATCTTCACGCGTATACTTGAACGCAATGGTCAACGAATCGATCGCTCTTACGGTCCATAAGTGGCGTGACCAGGCGCAGAGCCGCGGCGCGACAGTTCGCATTGAGACCGATCTAGGCGACGCCGATCTTCACGTACAAGGCCATCCTTCCGAGTTGCGCGAAGTGCTGGCGAACCTGATTTTCAACGCGGTCGACTCGATCGAGCGGGATGGCGAGGTTCTCCTCAAAACGGCGGCACGAAGCGGTTCCGCAATTATCACCGTCCAGGATACCGGTTGCGGAATGACCGAAGAGATCCGGGGTCGGGCATTCGATCCGTTTTTCACGACCAAGGGCGTGGAAGGCAGCGGCCTGGGACTTTCGGTAAGTTATGGCATTGTCGGAAGACATGGCGGTGAAATTCGGGCCAGCTCGGTTCCTGGAGCCGGCTCGACCTTTGAGGTCTTGCTCCCAATGGCGGGTGGTGAACCGTTGGAGCCGATTGAATCTTCGGTACGTGCCGATACTGCCTGCCGGCGCGCCCTGGTAATCGATGACGACGAGGCGGTCTTGGATGTCATTGCGTCGCTACTTCGCAACTTGGGAACCGAAGTTGACGTTGCCGGAAACGGCATCGAGGGCATCGAATTGATGAAGCACGATAATTATGAAGTCCTCTTCACCGACCTGGGAATGCCCGGCATGTCCGGCAGAGAGGTCGCCGTTTCCGCCAAAGCCTCCGTGCCGGGAATCAAGGTCGTCCTGTTGACCGGCTGGGGTGAAAAGCTCCGATCGACCGGGGACACGCCCGAAGGGGTCGACCTCATCCTGAGTAAACCCGTTCGAATGGATGATTTGCGAAGAGCCCTGGCGATCGTCTGCTCGGCCCATCCAGAAGTAAGGCCGAGAAATCGGCCATAATCATTACCAGCCGCGTGTAAGTCGTCCGATACCCGCCAGTGATTGCCACGGACGAATGTTTCAAGTCAAATGCAGCCCGGCATCAAGGAACTCAGCCCAAAGAAATGCCCACAACTTACCTCAGCCATCTTTCTAAGGGGCGGGACAACAACTTCGATTTCTTGAGGTTCTTCTTCGCAACGCTCGTGATCTATTCGCACAGCTTTCCGCTTCTCTTGACCATCCCTGTGGCAGAACGTATGGAGACCTTTCGCCGGCTCACGCTCGGCCAGGCGACGGGAGGAGAGATCGCCGTGGACGGCTTTTTCGTAATCAGCGGCTTCCTGATCACCAAGAGCTGGCTGGCGAGCCGCGGCCTGGGTGACTACTTTCGAAAACGAGTCCTGAGAATCTACCCCGGCTTTGTTGTCGCCGTTTTACTGTCGGCATTCGTCGTCGGGCCGATCGGGGCAAGGCCGGCGTCAACTTACCTGCAGAACTTTCCGGTTACAGGCTTCTTAAAATCCGTCGTCATGCTGGAGAAGCCAACCCATTCCGAAACGCTCGCCGGCCAACCGGTACCGTTCGAGACGAACGGCTCGCTCTGGACCATCAAGTACGAGTTTGCTTGCTATATATTTGTCGCGGCTCTTGGCATCGCCGCGCTGATCAAACGCCGGGGTATCGTTCTGTCGATATTCGCGATGGCGCTGGCAACCCAGCTTTTCATCAATATGGATCCTGGGAAGGTAAGCGGGATATTCGGTTTCATCGTCCACCACAAAGACCCGCTGCGGTTCCTGTGCTTCTTTGTCTCGGGAATGATTCTCTTCCTGTTCGGCGACAGGATTCCCGTATCCAAACCTGTTGTATGGGCTGCAGTAGTTTTGACGGTGGCCTCCGTATTCGTTAACGGGCTGGCAATCACGCTGCCGACCTTCGGAGCTTATCTGTTGCTGTGCCTGGCGTATAGCCGGAAAATCCCCCTGCAGAGCTTCGCTCGCCGTGG
>JBGPOG010000393.1:0-4826 GCA_041487935.1 Chthonomonadia bacterium
GCATCAATTGCTCGGAATGACGCTCTTGCCACTTTGCAGTCGTTGTAATGACATTACTGAGACACTACACTAGCCCCTATAATTCGCGAAAGGCTAGGGGCGCCGGCGTCCCGCCCGCAACTCTCCATGCTCATGAGTTAATCGGGTTAGCAATTCGAGCCTCAATCCTCGGCAGAACATTCGTTCGGATAAAATTCTTGTTGGAGGTTATTCTTATGTCCGATTAGATTAGGACCATGAACCACCATGGTCGATCAAGAAATCATACAAATCTCAATTCTGACCAGCTCCGTTCCCTTCCGCCCCACATTCACCCTGAAGAATATACCAGCCGCGCCGATAATTCCTTAGGATGACATTCATCCGGTCGCGCGAGACTTGTGAAGGTCCGATCTGCGCAACTGAAATGCCTCTGTAGGGAACTAAAGGTTAACTCCACCATGCCGATTTCGGCCGATGTCAAGTTGGGTCCGAATGCCGTAATTCATCATCCCGATCTCGTGAACCTCTATGGTTGCTGCATCGGAGAGGGTACGAAAATCGGAGCGTTCGTAGAGATCCAGAAGGGCGTTACGGTGGGATGCCGCTGCAAAATCTCCTCTCACAGCTTCCTTTGCGAAGGCGTCACCGTCGAGGATGAGGTGTTTATCGGGCATGGCGTCATGTTTATTAACGATCGATTTCCCCGAGCAACCTCCGGCGGACGCCTGCAGGATGACAGCGATTGGTCGGTGACTCCCATTCGAGTTAGCCGCAATGCGTCCATCGGAAGCGCAGCCGTGATCATGTGCGGGATAACCATCGGCGAAGGCGCAATGGTCGGCGCCGGCGCCGTGGTAACCCGCGATGTACCGCCCTACGCTGTAGTCGCCGGTGTTCCGGCAAGAATCATAGAGGATTTGGCGATGAAAGCCGCCGCTTGAGGGAGCCTGTGAATATGATTGGAGTCGGATTGATCGGTTGCGGATACTGGGGTCCGAACTTACTGCGTAACTTTAGCGACCTCACAGAAGTCGTCGCGGTTGCGGATTTGAAAGAAGAGCGCCTGAAGCACATCTCGGGCCGTTACCCTGCCGTTAAGATGACCACCGATTACGAGGATCTTCTGCACGACGACAGGATCGAGGCTGTCGTGATTGCTACTCCGGTGAACTCACATTTCGAGATCGCCCTGGGCGCATTACAAGCAGGCAAACACGTCTTCGTCGAAAAGCCATTGACGACATCCTCCAAGCACGCGGAGATCTTGATCAACGAGGCTGAGCGTCGCAACCGCGTGCTGATGGTAGACCACACTTTCGTCTATACGGGCGCCGTTCGCAAGATCCGCGAGCTCGTTCAATCGGGCGAAATGGGCGACGTCCTCTACTACGACAGCGTTCGCATCAATTTGGGCCTGTTTCAACACGACGTGAATGTCATCTGGGACCTGGCCGTACACGATCTCGCGATCATGGACTACATCCTTCCCCACCGCCCGTGCGCGGTTTCGGCCACGGGCTGCAGCCATCTCCAGGGCGAGCCTGAAAACATAGCCTACCTAACGCTTTTCTTTGAAGACCTATCGATCGCTCACGTTCACGTGAATTGGCTGTCGCCCGTCAAAATCCGCCGAACGCTGATTGGCGGGAGCAAGAAGATGGTGGTTTACGACGACCTCGAGCCTAGCGAAAAGGTAAAGGTCTACGACAAGGGCATTACTCTCAGCGAAGACACACGGTACCGGCTCCAGGTGGGTTACCGTGCGGGCGACATGTGGGCGCCCCAGTTAGACAATTCCGAAGCGCTGCGTACGGAAGCGCAGCACTTCTTGTGGTGCATCCAGACCGGCGAGCAGCCGCTCACAGACGGGCATGCCGGGCTGCGTTTGGTGCGTATTCTCGAGGCTGCCTCCGAATCGATCAACGATCGAGGCAAACTCGTCGAGCTAGAAGCATGGAGGCTTGCAGCGTGATACCATTTATGGACTTGAAAACCCAGTACCGCGGCATCAAGGGCGAGCTGAATGCGGCGGCGCTGGCGGTGTTGGAAAGCGGTCGATACGTGCTCGGCACTGAAGTCAGCGCATTCGAAAAGGAATTCGCGGCTTATTGCCAGTGCGATCAAGGAATTGCGGTTAACAGCGGCACCAGCGCTCTTCATCTGGCGCTTCTCGCTGCCGGGATCGGACCTGGGGACGAAGTGATCACGGTTCCCTTCACCTTCGTCGCTACCGCGGCCGCAATCCGTTACACGGGCGCAACACCCGTCTTCGTCGACGTGGAGCCGCAGACGTGTACGATGGATCCGGCAAGAATCGCGCAGGCGATCACTCCGAGCACCAAGGCTATTCTCCCTGTCCATCTCTGGGGCCAGATGGCGGATATGGACGCGATTATGGAGATCGCGCGCCGATACGAGCTCTTTGTTATCGAGGACGCGGCGCAGGCCCACGGAGCCGAATACCACGGCCGTCGCGCCGGAAGCTTCGGCGACATGGGCTGCTTTAGCTTCTATCCCGGAAAGAACCTCGGCGCGTGCGGCGAAGGGGGAATCGTCGTCACCAACAATTCCGAATACTCCCGCAATCTTCGGATGATGCGCGATTGGGGCCAGGAAGAGAAGTACCACCACGTCGCTCCAGGCTTCAACTATCGGATGGATTCGATACAAGGCGCGCTGCTGCGAGTAAAGCTCCGCCATCTCGATGAATGGACCGACGCTCGCCGCGAACATGCCGCCCGATACGACCGCCTGTTGAGTGATTCGTATGTCTCTACTCCGGTTGCCGCCAAAGAACGCCGGCACGTCTATCACGTCTATTCGGTTCGCACAACCAATCGTGAAGATCTGAAGCAAACCCTCGAGTGGCGCCAGATTCAGACCGGTATCCACTATCCCATCCCGGTCCATCTCCAGCCCATCCATGCCGATCTCGGGTACGTCCGGGGCGATTTCCCAGTCTCCGAGCGCGCGGCCGATGAAGTTCTTTCGCTGCCGATGTACCCGGAACTTAGTGGCGAGGCCATCGAGTCCGTAGCGCATGCGGTGAGCGGGTTTCGAGTGCTGGAGCGTGCGGCTTAAGGTCGAGTGTTCGGTATTCAGTCATCAGTTACCAGTCAAGACAGGGACGAGAGCAGAGTGTAGGGGTGAGGCATTCGGGACAGCAGCCTTGCACCAGCTACACAAACTGATCGTCCGAATGCTTAACCCCTACAGGCGGCTAGCATTAATCAGCAGTTCTCAGAACGATGAACTTAGATTCGACTTGTGACATGCGCATTGTTGAAATCGATCTGGCAAGTACAGCGCAACGCGAGGGGTACGACCGGCTCTTCGAGGATTGCCCGGATGCGTTTATCCAGCAGTCGTCGTTCTGGGCAGACTGCATTGCGCCTCTTGGACCGGACAGGCCGATCTTCTTGCTCTGCCGCGATGGTGAGCGCGATATCGCGGGCCTCCCGCTGTATCTGTTCGAAGCGGAGAGTGGAAATATCCTGACTTCGGTGCCTCAGCCCGGCCCGATGGGCGGTGTTTTTTCCCAGCCTGGACTTTCGGACGAGCAGATCGACGAAGCGTATCGCCTGTTGATCGGCAGGGCTATTGAGATTGCGGAGCAGCATCGATGCATCTCGCTGAGCATCATCTCAAATCCCTTCAAGAACGATGTCGCGAAATACGAAAAGCACCTCGAGCCAACGCATGTGTTTGAGAACTTTACCCAGTATGCGCCATTGGATCGGCCAATCCAGTGCTCGGCCGGCCAGCGGGATAATCTCAGAAAAGCAAGGAAGTTCGGTTACACCGCGGTTTCTTGCGAATCGCATGAGTGCTTTCTAAGTTGGCTCGGGCTTCATCGGCAGCGATTCGCCGAGATCGATGCGCAGCCACTGGACGGCAGTTTGCTCGAAAACCTGTTCTGCCGTCTCGTACCGCTCCGGAAAGCATCGCTCATGCTCTTGATGGACGGAGCCACGATCGCATCCGGAGCCCTATACGTCAAGCACCGGAACATTATGGATGTGTTTGCAATCAGCCTCAATTCAGCCTATTCACGCCAGGGCGCGAATGCGGCCAACACGGACGCATCGATCGAATGGGCTAAGCAGGAAGGATGTGGCATCTACAATTGGCAGTCCTCTCCCAGCAGGGACAGCGGAGTCTACACGTACAAACGCCACTGGGGCAGCATCGAGGCGCCTTACTACTTTCTCACCAAACTGTTTTGCCCGGAGGAACGGCTTCGCGCTCTGGGCGCCGACCGCATTCGCCAGGAGTACGTGGGGCATTACGTTGTCCCGTTCGGACTCTTTACATCGGCGCCAGGTACGCGGCGATTCTATAAGACGTAAAAGGACGATTGCGATGAGATACGGATTTGATTCCGAAAAATATAAAGAATTACCGCCGATGATCTACGTGAGCATCGTCAATATTTGCAACCTCGATTGCATCCATTGCCACTACGGCACGTTTTCCCGCCAGCCGGAGTGGAAAGCGAACATGATTCCGTGGGAGTACTGGACGAAGCTTTGCGATGAGATGGGCGAGTACCCCTGGTCGATCCTGAACCTCGGCACGGACGGCGAGCCGATGGTACACAAGAAGTTCATCGACATGATGCGCTACGCAAAGTCGAAGGGGATTCAGCACACAAATATCACGACGAATGGGCTGCTCCTCCAGGGCGAGAAGGCGGAGATCATCGCCAAGGAGGGCCTGCTGGGCGTAGTCAACATCAGCCACGATTCGATCACCAAAGAAGGATATAAGAAGATCCGCGGCGGCGATTACGATCGCCTGGTGCGCAACACGCTCAATTTCATCGACCTGCGCAACAAGTACAA
>JBGPOG010000394.1:0-4818 GCA_041487935.1 Chthonomonadia bacterium
CGATCCCCTCAATTTGCACTCGCCCTCGCGCCACGTCGTGTGGAACTTCGTATTAGGCCAAAAAATCGGCGCAACTATGCAAGGAAATACCGAGAATATGGTACACAGTTCTCTGCTATGCTTCCGGCTATTTTTGCAACACTCTCAGTATGCCGAACGGCGCTTTTGATGTCAAGAGACTCCCCCACTCCTTCGCCACGCACCTCCTCGAAGAGGGCGACGACATTCGCACCGTGCAAGAGCTCCTGGGCCACAAAAACGTCGCCACCACCATGATCTACACCCACGTCCTCAACAAAGGCGGCCTCGCCGTCCGCAGCCCCTCGACCTCTAACCGTCAAGCTTTTTTCGAAGTACTTTCCACAACCCGTTCGATTCGAGCATTCACTGGCCTGCCACAAATCCCACTCCAGAGAGCTCGGAAGTTTCGGGATTGCGGCAAGACCGCCCGTTCTGTTTTTCTGTTGCCATTGTAGAGTTTACGGGGCCAGGCTGTACAACCGCATTACCGCCGACGCAACTAAAGCTCAAACGTCTACTTGTACGGGGGGGGGAATTTGTGTCATATCCACTACCAAGCACAGTACTAATTGCGCTTCATCGCTTTCTCGAACGGAAAGTAGGGATGAATCATGCACGCAGGAGGAAAGGCTGTTGCAGTTGGCTGTACGTTTCTCGGGCTCGCCGCGCTCGCAATGCCTGCCGCCGGCGATGTGTCCGGAATAATCTCGAGGCCGGCGCAATACTACTCCGGCACGAACAGCGGGTTCTCGGCGGAGGTCATGACGACGACGCCCGGCAGTTACTTGGTCTGGGCGACCATGTATGTGAACGGGGAGCCGACGGCGTCGTACACATGGAATCCGGGCGATCCCAATTTCACCGATTGGGGAGGGCCCCTGAACTTCGACAGTACGCACTTCCAGGACGGGCAGTCGATCACCGTCAGTATCGCAGGGATCAACAATCTCGGCGAAAGCGGCGGAGTCGGAAATCCTGCCAGGCCGGTGTATAACAAGGCGTACGTATATGGCAACGATTGGCAGTATGAGGGCACGCTGCACGACGGGTCCCCCGCATGCATACACGCGAACGACGCGTTCGTAACGGCACACCACACGGTCACTCCAAATCAGAGCGGCGACGCACCGCTCAGGCAGCATAAGCCGGATATAATCGCGGCCTTGCCGCCCTCAACCGCTCTATACGCGTGGACTCATGGCACAGCGACCAAATTCGGCGATTCGAGCTCGTCCATGCAGGTCGTATCCGCCAAGTGGGTCGACTGGAGTGACGTGTGCGTTGGAGTCGGCTCGAAATCCTCCTCACAACCGCCGTTCAACTTCGTCTTTCTTGACGCGTGCCTCGTCGGCTCGGAGTCTACGCTCGCAGACTCGTTTGGCGTAAGTGCCTTTGCCGACCGCGCGTTCCTCGGCTGGCCGATTAGCGTGCCCGACGATCAACCTTTTGAGGACTGGTCTTGGAGGCTGTTTATCCGTCTCGCTTCGGGCGATACGCTACTCGAGGCACGAACATATGCAAACACGCACGGGGACGGCCAGCCGCATGACAATAACGGGAACGGAATCCTAGCGACGATCTACGGAGACACTTCGTTTAAGTTGCATGGAGTATACTTGGGCGCCGCCCTCTCATTTTGGCGCTAGCGAAAGGACTCAGGCAATGCCGATACCGTTTGATGTCCGCCACACTGACCGCTTGAGACTGCGGTCGGAGCGAGTACGTGGTGTTCGACTAGCTGCGATCCTGGTCTCGGTGATCGCATCGACTGTTGCCTCTCGCGCGAAGGCGCAGGCCCCCGGAGAAGAAGCATCGGCTCAGGTCGCAATGTCCGCAGCAAACCGCGCCACGTTCTTTCTACGGAACCTGTCCACGATGAGCCCAACTCCACTGGGAGCGGATGCAGACCACGCTCAGGCGTGGCCGCGAATGAGTTGGCGGACGAACAAGAGCCGCTCCGGCGATCAGATCGTACGGATTGCAAGGAAGGAGAAGGTAGACGTCACGGGCGACGAAGACTCTCCAGACCCTCGTTACGGCCCGCATTGGACAGTGAAATACTATGACGGCGAAATCGAAGTTTCCTTAGACCCCGCTTGCGTTTCAGTTGGCCGCTTCGTAGACCTGGTCCTCGTCCACGCTCTCGAACGCGACCCACCTCCAGAAGAGTCCACGTGTTTGCTTCAAGATGCGGCGATCCGACGCGGGCTCACGTACGCGAAATTCGCAGGAATCGATCTTGCCGGATTGACCCTCTATACCGCGCAACTTGTGGATACTATCCACCCGCCAACCGCGGCCGGGAGGACGTGGGAGATCAGATGGGCACGACAGTGGAATGGGGTTGAGTTGCTCGATCAAGATTTGAATATGTCGCTTGATGCCGGGTACGGACGATTGATAAGCTTCCATGCCCGTATGGGGGCGCCAATACCCGCCGATACCCGGCTGATACTGTCGGCGACTTCTTCGGCGACGCTCGCGGCACGATTCCTGACCGAGCTCAATTGGCCGCCGGCCGGTCTTCCCACTGTCGCTTTGCGAATCGTACTGCCGACCGACAGATGGACCTCCGAGAATGGCAGGATCAACACGCGCAGCAAGAATTCGCGGCTTGCGTGGGTGGTGCGGACTCCGGTGCGAAACCCGAAGGACGAACTGGATGAATCCCGCTACGTGGAGGTGTGGATCGATTGCGCCAATGGCGCAGTAGTTGGCGGCGATACAGGCGGTTCGCGCGGACGTGGTGCAAAGCGCGCCCTGAGCGCGCCGGTGGATTGCGTTTTGCGCGTGCTGGGAGCGGCACGGTCGCTGCAGGTCCAAGGAGTCGAGAGAGGAGCGGCAGCAAGGAAGATCGTTCCCGGCAAGGACTCGCTGCGATTCTACGGGGCCCTCTCGCAACTTCTACCCCTCCCGCCCGCTGGCGCGGCGGGAGGCAACCCCGCGACTCACCGGGTGTTGGTCCACCTTCCGGGAGGCAAGAGCGAGACTCTGAGCTACGACGCGAAATCGGGTGTGATCAGCGACAAGGATGGAAATGCCGCGAAGGCCGCAAAGGCCCTCCGCGCCTTGCTCGACACTAAGGACGACTAAGTGACCGTTTCCATTAAGCGTTGCTCTGAGGCCGTCCGTTACATCCCGATCAGCTTGAGCAAAACCGGCAGTATTTTCTGGTTCAACACCAGCCCAAACATCACTGTAAAGAACAGACCCGAAAGCAGCATCGCGATCTCTTTGCCTCGCGAAGCATGGACGTCTTTCGGGAGGAACCGGCGGTTGACGTAGAGGGTCTGGAAGATCGTGCAGGCGATGGCGAGGTTTGCCAGGTTGCCGGCGATGACCATCATGTTGCTGGCGGAGAGCTTGGGAAAGAACGTGAGCACGAAGATTCCCCAGAGAACGTACGCTCCCGCAAACGTGTAGTAGACGTGCTTGACCTTGTGTTCTCCGAGAGCGTGCATGCGTCTGCTGCCTGACCAGATTGCGTCCGTCCACCTGCGGGCGACGTTATCCACGACGTAGAATTGGCCTGGAATCATAATCACCAGCCCGCAGAACAGGGTTAGGCCTCGGAAGATTTCGCCATGTACGGCGCCGAAGTCCTGGGCCAGGGCGGCGGCCCATTTCCATTGATCGGCGTATTGAAGGCTTTCGACGCGAAGATACTGCGCTCCCAGCGTACAGGGGAGCATCATTCCGACGAGCGATCCGAATCCCCAGATGAAGTATTGGTCCGGAAGAAGATAGCGGAACCAACCGGCGAACCGGACCCTGGTCTCCTCGCCCGGACGGCAGATGGTGCCGATGTGGGAGAGCTTGATCTGAGTTCCTCCGAATGCCGAGGGGATTGCCCCGACCTTCGAGCCCATCCCCCACCCTTTCTCCCGCACGAAATTGCTGACCATGATGTTGCCGAGGCCGCCCACTCCCGCAAAACCCGCCAGCGCCGAGATCAAGCCCCAGTCGATTTGCGGATTGCCCTGCGGATCGCGAGGAACGCTTACCGGGTCGATCAAGCCTCCCCATATCTGTCCCCACGTCTTCATCGAGACGAAGAACAGGTTGCAGATGAGCAAATAGAACAGCAGAAAGAGAAATTTGCTTCCCATCACAAGCTGCAGAGTGTTGTAGATCTTTCGGCCGAAGAGCACGAGTCCGGCACAGCCGAGGAATACCACGTAGCTGACCGATCGGACCAACTCCGTATCGATGGCGTCTGTTGGTTTAAGCCCTTTCCAGGCGACCACGATGATTTGAGAGGCAAGGCCTGCAAGCGAAGGGAACCAGCCGCCGAAATCCAAAAGCAGGTAGAAGGCCAACCAGAATTTCGGACCCGGTTTGCAGCGCATGAATCCGGTCATGATCGGCTCGCCCGTACAGATCGTGTAGCGGATCACTTCCGTGTTCAG
This sequence comes from Chthonomonadia bacterium, assembly GCA_041487935.1. Lineage (GTDB taxonomy): Bacteria > Armatimonadota > Chthonomonadetes > Chthonomonadales > CAJBBX01 > JBGPOG01. Next base: position 4,431 of record JBGPOG010000394.1, read on the forward strand.
AATGACCTGAGCCAGGATCGAGAGGGTGACGGCCCACATCATGGCGCCGTGATAGCGGGCAGCCGCCTGTGGTCCCATGACCCACTCCCCGGTCCCAATGGAGCCTCCAGCCAGGACGATTCCCGGTCCAATTAGGCCGAGCAAGTTTCGAGCGTGAAACGGGATGGGTTTGGGAAGATCGTCCACCTTCCAGGCGGGCAGGCAGCCTGGATCCGGGATGGGTTCGGTCAATTCAGGTTCGATGTGAGTCGTCAATCGTGTCGCTCCTTGGCTTTGAGTAAGGGGTGCTGCTTCATTCTATGGTGAATCCCAATTGCCCTCCATTTGGGTACTCGTTCACGATTCAGGAGGGTTGGGTCTGCCGAGCAGTAGGGGTGAAGCATTCGGA
>JBGPOG010000395.1:0-4815 GCA_041487935.1 Chthonomonadia bacterium
CCGTTAGTGACCTACGGAAGTGGACGGATACGAAGAACAAGTCTTATTTTATGGGCTTGCTTCAAAAGCTGCATGATTCACGGGAACTCGAGATGGCCGCTGACAAAGAACATGTCGAAATACTCCCCCCAGGTGCTAAACGCGCAAGTCTTATTATCGCCAATTATCAGAAGGATACGGCATGAACCGAAATCTTTCGCTGCTTTTGGGAACCCTGCGACGGCCCTTGGGGACCTAATCTGGACCCCGTCGACGAAGCCGCATCTTTCGCACCATTCGGTGCGCTCGGCCCCCGGCCCCGACTACAAAGCGGCGGACGAATCGGTGGTCGCCGAGGTCTCCAAGACCGACACTCACTTTTCCACCGACGAAGGCCTGGTAGCGCCCGGCGCGACCGCGCCGTTCAGGGTTTACATTGTTCTTACTTCTACGAACGAGAAGGCCATGAGTGCTCGGAAGGCGGGCGGATTCCGCTCATCAACCAGGGGACAATGATGAGACGACGTGTATTGGCGGCGATTCTGTGTGCGACGTTGGGCCTGCACGGCTGTTTCACCGTTTTAACATCCCCCCAACCGCTTGAGGCCAGATAGGGACACTGCGGAGTTTTCCGGCAAAATGCGGTTCTATACCGTACTTTGCAGCATAATCATAAGTGAGGCCGCGGCGGCAGCAGGAACATTCGAGATGACACCGAAGCAGGCGATAGCTTTTGTGGCGGCTCAGGGAATCGTCCTGGAATCGGCACGGGGACCCGTCCCCAGCCTGGCCGAGACGCTGGCAGGAGAGCCGATCACCGGTAGTTACTGGGCGCACCCGAAGGCGCACGAAATCTTCCTGTGTTCGCGCGCCATCCGCAAGTCAGCCGACGTGCTGGTGTGCCGCCTCGTCGGTGGTAAGGTGACCTACGTCCATCGCCGCCTGTGGCCGGCGCTTGTGCGGCTCGCGGAGAGGTTTGACTCCGACCGGATTGCGGCCATCCGGGAAGTTCATACCCCTTCGGGAAAGCACGAGGTCCATACGACACCTTATCCGGAGTGGGTTGCTGGAGACGTGAGGTGCGAAGCTGAGGAACTCACGGAGAAAGAAGCAGAATTGCAGCTCCTCGTAAATCCGGATAGCTAAGTGCTGTCTGGAGGGCAAAAGCCTGGCCAACACAACGGAATCCACAAACGCTGTCGAGGTGGTGACCAAGCCGGCAAGTCCACCAAGCCGGTAGTTCCTATTGACGGCCTCCGCGAATGACGCTAGAATTACCTTTATCACTACCTGCGTTCCCCCAAATTCACTTTGCCGGAGAATCCAATGACCAAATCGAACGGCGTTAGCCTCCAAGCGGTTCCGCCGGTCTCGCGACCCGAACAGAGGGCCGCCGCCGCTGAGCGCCGCACCCAATATCCATATCGCTTCCCGCGCGACAAGCGGAAAATGGGCGGAAAGTTTACCGTCGAAGAGAACTCCCGCCGATTGCTGCGGTTCTTCTACTTTGCCCGCCGGATGGCGCAGGGGCTGGGTTCGTGGACGCTGGGTATTCCGGACTTTGAGGTCAAAGTCGAGACCGGCCGGCATATCTTCTGGCATGGCGACGCGGCATACCGCCTGCGCGACCGTTTGCACCAGCAGGAGATGCGGCTCAAGGAGATCGACGGCTTCCGCGACGCCGAGATCGATTCGTTCATCGATGAGATGCTCTCGGCGGAGGACACGCCGGAGCTGCTGGTGGGCGCGCACCTGGTAGTTGGGCGTGCAATGGCAACGACGTTCCATCATCACATCGACGACACGTGCCCGGTAGCCGACGCGCCGACCATCCGATTGCTTCGGCAAATCCTGGTCGACTTCGAACCGATGCTCGAGTGGGCGGATGAAGCCATTGCTGCATACGTCGCCGGCGGGGTCGACGAATCGCGCCTCGAAGCCTGGCGCTGGCACCTTGAGCGGCTGCTGGCGAGCATTGGAGGCGTAACAGGCGCAGAACCGCGCGGTGTGCGCCCTACGACGTTGCGGATTGACTCGAAGCCGTATCATCGCCCCGAGGTCCCACTGCGCGATTCACGGTTCGAGGCGTTCCGTCACACCGGTGACTACAACCTGGCGGACGGCGAGCCGCGCTACCCGCTCCATTCATATGAGGATGAGCGGCTGCGGTTCATTCGCGCCCAGCGCGATGAAGTGGACGCGATCGAAGCGTTCGGCACGTTTCTCTGGGACATCCGGTTCAAGGACTTCCTGGCGGAGTACTATCTCGCCCGCATTACCTGGGACGAGTCGCGCCACACGGAGATCGGCCACATGACCATGCAGGCCATCGGTTACGACCCCTTCGAGCTGCCCAACCGGCTGACCAGCAGCACCTGCCGCGGGCCGATGGAGCCCGAATACGCCATGGCCGAGATCAACCTGTTTGGAGAGATCGGGGTTTTGAAGACGATCAATGGCCTCATTGACCAGGCGCGCGAGCGCGACGACTATGTGGTGGCCCACATCAGCGACTACATCCGTTCCGACGAGCGCACGCACGTGCGAAACGGGCAGCACATCCTCAAGGTCATGACAGACATGGGCATGCAGGAACTCGAGATTCGCACCCGCGAGCTGTTCACGGAGTGTCTGGTAAGTCTTGGGGCCATCAAACCGGATGGCGATCTATTCACCCTATCCAGGGAAGACATAGAGCGGTTCATCGGTGAGTAACTCAGTTCGTATTTTGGATATGTGAGGCGCTTATCAATGGATCGAAGAGGTTTTCTTGCTGCGCTAGGCGGGGCCGTATTCATGAACTCTACGGAAACGAGTGCGATTTCTAAGCCGGCCAAATGGGAGATCGGCTGCTTCAACCGGCCGTGGTCGCGCTGGTCTTTCGACGATGCGCTGGACGGGATGAAGGCTGCGGGTTATACCAAGTTCGGATTTCTGGGCGACCACGCCGGCGAGGCCTTCATCTCATCCGGAGCCACTCCGGAATATTTGGATGAGCTCAATCGACGGATATCGCGGCGCGGGCTGAAAGCGATCTCCGGGTGGATGAAGACTCGACACGACATCCCCCTGGCGGATGCCATCGCAAACGCGCGGACGCAGATCGATCGGGCGGCTCGCCTGAAGCTCCGTTATGTGATGGCAATTGGCCCCGATCCGCCCGAGCTTTACGATCATTTCTATCACGTTATGAGAGAAGCGGCGGGCTACGCAAAGTCCGTCAAGATTCAGGTCATGTTCAAGCCGCACGGCGGCGTCGCGGCAAGCGCGGATGAGATCCTTCGATGCCTCGACAGGGTAAGCCATCCGAATTTCCGGCTCTGGTACGATGCCGGAAACATAATCCACTACACCGGCAAGGACCCGGTTGCAGAGCTGGACCGAGTAGCGAAGTACGTCACGGGCTTTTGCGCCAAGGACTGCGCGCGGCAGGGTGGGGAGGTAATGATCCAGTTTGGCGACGGCAAGGTCGATTTTGCAGGAGTGTTTTCGCGCCTGGCGAAGACGGGATTCCGGGGGCCGGTAATGATGGAATGCTGCGCCGGATCGACTCCATCTGAAGTTACTGAAAACGCCAGTCGAAATCGGGAATTCCTTGAACGGACAGTATCAGCGATTGAATAAGCTGCTGCGTCGCGTTCAACCGGTGTGCGATGCGAGGATCTCGGCGACCCAGCCTGCATCAGTGTCAGACAGTTGAGGTTCGACCGCGCGGGAGTAATTGATGGAATAGTCGTATCCTGCGCGGTCATATGCTGTCGTGAAGGCCGCCTGGATATCGAGAGGAACGTCATCGTCTCCAGAAGCGAGTGGAATAGGGATACTTGGCATATGCTGACGTAGCGACCAGGGATATGCTATGGCCTTTGGCCATGAGCCTGCCCGCGAAACGATCGCACAGTAATCGGCTGACTCTAATGAAGGCTCAGCCGCTATACGTTCGCCGCCACGAAGCAGGTCAATTTCCACGAGATTAGTTTCACTTCTGAGCGCTTCGTCGCATTTCGACTGATACATGGCCCGATCGTAACTGCACCGCCTCTTATTCGCCGGTGAAAGAACCTCGATAATCGTGACGACATTGAGGGTTTCCATATCTTGGATCGTCAAGTACCGCTGCTTAACCTCTTCAGGCGCGGGCAAAGTTATGTTTATCGGCTCCGCAGCAACTGCGCTTGAGCCCCGTACACGCTCGACTCCTAGATCGCTGGTCTGCGCGATCGTCAAATCGGGCTGTATATGTCGCGAACGTTCGTTCGTTTCATGTTCCAGGTATATCCGCTCCTTGATGCGAACCGCGTATCGTGGGCGAAGATACGGCACCAACGAGGCGCGTATCTCAGCGATCATCCCTGTATGAAAATCCTGCCAAGATCTTGCCTCGATAAACGGATCCATCCCAGGAAACGGCGAAGGCATTTCAATCATCTCCCTCCGATCTCATTATAACGCATTTATCTTCCAGTGTACGATGCGCCCAATTGCGATTCTGCTGTTGACGCACGGATGGCGGCAGGAATTGCACGGTAATTCTTGAACACATCAAGGCCCGCCGCCAGCCAAGGTCCAACGTCTACTCCATGGCCCAAACGACCATTACGTGCCACCTCGGCAATGCGGCGCTGCTCGCCTGCGAGCCGGTTCATTGGAGTAAAGAGAAGATGGACACGGTGGGTAAGGCGGGCAGGAACGTGCTGCCGTGTGCACGGGATTACCGGAAGCCGTGGAGGCTGCCGGTTGATAAGGCGTAACGAATCCTAGTGTAGTGTCTCAGTAATGTCATTACAACGACGACAAAGTGGCAAGAGCGTCATTCCGAACTGTCTTTGTGAGGAA
>JBGPOG010000396.1:0-4810 GCA_041487935.1 Chthonomonadia bacterium
CTTATCGTTCCGCCCTTCGGGGCGGTTTGTGTTGCGGTCATGGGTTTCTCCTTCGGATCGACGATGGACGATGGACGGTGGACGATAGGGTCAGCCGAGTCAGGTTCAGTTTCCTTTCCGGCATCGTCCATCGTCCATGGTCCATCGTCAGAGTCTTGATTGGTTTTCGCCAACGCGTCCACTTGACCTCGAAACTTCGCCCAGCTTGCAAAGCCGTGCTCGCGTGCGACGATCCACTGCGCATCGCTCAACTGGAAGCGGTCTCCCGGGTTGAATAGAGGCAAGTGTGACTGGACTCGAGCTATTGATTCCGGGTCGTCCGAGAGGACGGACTTGTGGAGCGCTTTCGCTTGCTTGCGGTAGTATTCGAGGCTAGGCGCGGCAGGGATCGGCTTGTTCGTCACGGTCGAGCTCCTTTCGTGGCTGCCTGGTGTCCGCGCGGTCAGGCTGAAAAGAGGCTCGTTGGCCGTCGATTTGAGTGTGAGAATATGAAGGTGGGAAAATCCCTGCCCGCGGACCGGGTGCGCCCTGAACGCACGGGGATATTATAAGACTCCGTTAACGAGTTGTCAAGCAAAAACTGTTGCCCAGCAAAAACTGTTGCCCGCTAAATGGGCTGACTACGTGTCTGGCTGTCGACCGCCCATCATAATAGGGGTTCTATGGGCTTTTGTGTGGGCGCCATACCAGCCGATTGCAAGTGGGGGACCGCGGCGACCGTCATCCCGTAGGGATCTCTTGACGCTCAGCCCAAATCACCCCGTACAGGTCGTATCAGCCCGAACTCAGATCGTTCCACGCCGGTCGCTTTGCGATCAGGCGCTCGGGATTAAGACCGGAAAGGCGTTTTGGCGCATGACGTGTGCAGATAAGAACTCGGCAACTTCAAAAGCAGATCCCTTCGGGATGACGTAGTTGCCGTGTCTTCACGGTACGAGCCACACAAAAGCCCATAGAGCCGTAATTGTAATAGGGTTTGAGGAAGACGAAGCCGACGATGAACCGTCCGATGATAAGCCCCAGCACAAGCTGGACGTAAGCCAGACTGCGCTTCTCGTACCCCTCTCCGGGAGCGCCGAGAAAAGTCGCCGCGCTGGTTTCGGCGGCAATAATGGAGGCCATTACCGCCCGCCAGGGGATCCGCCGACCCCCGAGTGCAAAGTCGTTGAGACTCTTCTAGCGCCGCCCCATATAAAGCCCGACGGCCGTGATGATGGCGAAGTAGACGACGATTATGAGCGCATCGATAAGCAGTCCCATAAATTTCCTTCAACTGGCATAATGGGCGACTTGGAGTGGGGCCGACTCGCTGCCTCTCTGCTGTACACATCGGCTTGCGAATTGGCGGGAGAATGTTAGGCTCTGGCAGTCTCTGAACCAGACATAGGCAAGTCGGCTACCGAAAGCGGGATCGATCTCCCGCACTCCAAAATGAAGCGGAACATTGCCGGTCTGTCCATTGTACACAGCGATTCGGCAGGACTTTCTCGTGATATGTTGTAACATGAAGAGGGAGTAGAAGCTCCCAAACTAGTAAAGTCCATTATCATTGGTGCGTCGATTATGAACGTTAGATCGTCTCGGTGGATAGACTTGTTTGTCGGAATGGCCGGTATTTTGTCGATCCTTCTCGTTGGGATCTCGTACGCATCTCCTCGAGAAAGAAAACCAGGTGCGGCACAGAAGCCGGCCCCGGTTGGCTTCGTACGCGGAGTCCAGCCAATTCTAAAGGAAAAGTGCTTCCCTTGCCATGGTCCGGACGAAAGGAAGCGGCAGGCTAATCTGAGATTCGATTCCCGCGCCGGGTTCTTCTCAAAGGCGGCATCCGGCCAGGCGCCGGTTGTACCGGGCAAACCGGATGCCAGCCCTTTGGTGGCCCGTATCTCCACAACCTCACCCATTCAGATGCCTCCGCCCGGAACAGGCAAGAAGCTCTCGCCCAACGAGATTCTTACTCTTAAACTCTGGGTGGCTCAAGGCGCCCACTACGAGGATCACTGGGCGTTTATCGCGCCAAAACTGCCGACCGTACCAAGGCTGCCGGAATCGTATTCGTACTCGTCGTCGTACTCGTACTCGAAGCCCGGAAATGGGCGGAAGCCGCCCGAACGAGTCAAACGGCCGAGTACGAGCACGAGCACGAGCACGATTCGGGAGTCGTCGCGCAACCCGATCGACCGCTTCATTCTGGCCAAGCTTCTCAAATCCGGCTTAAAGCCCAACCCGCCGCCGGACCGCTATACGCTGATTCGCCGGGTTTCGCTGGATCTTACCGGTCTGCCGCCAACGCCTCAGGAAGTGGATGAGTTTGTCCACGACCGCTCGGCGAACGCCTTCGAGACGGTAGTAGACCGGCTCCTGGCGTCTCCCCATTTCGGCGAGAAGTGGGCGCGAATGTGGCTGGATCTCGCACGGTATGCCGACTCTGCCGGATATGGGTCCGATCCGCTGCGCCCAAACATCTGGCCCTGGCGCGACTGGGTGATAAACGCGTTCAACAAGAACATGCCTTATGATGAGTTCACGATCGAACAGCTCGCCGGCGACCTTCTGCCGAACCCGACGAAGGACCAACTCATCGCAACCGCGTTCCACCGCAACACGATGACCAATACCGAAGGCGGCACGGATCGCGAGGAGTTCCGAACGGCCGCCGTCAAGGACCGCACCGTTACGACCGCGCAAGTCTGGATGGGCCTCACGATGGGGTGCGCGCAATGCCACTCGCACAAATTCGATCCCATAAACAATCGCGAGTTCTACCGCTTCATGGCGTTCTTCAACCAGACTGAAGATAACGATCAGCCCAACGAGAGCCCGACGATGCCGCTGCCGACACCCGAACAAGTGGCAAAAACGGATTCCCTTAAAGGGGAAATCGCGGCGCTGGAGAGCAAAGTGGGCGCCGATCAGAAGCTCAAGCCGGAGCTGGAGATAAAGAAAAAGGATCTGGCCGGCATTAATCCCGTCGCGATCCCGGTCATGCGGGAGCTGCCGGCGGATAAACACAGGGAATCGCACATCCTGATCCTCGCCAATTTCCTGCAAAAGGGCGATAAGGTCGATCCTGGAGTGCCTGCCTCGTTGAATCCCTGGCCTGCCGGCGCGCCGATGAACCGGCTCGGCCTGGCGAAGTGGCTGATGAGCCGCGATAACCCACTCACCGCGCGTGTTGCCGTGAATCGATTCTGGGCGCAGCTTTTCGGCCGTGGAATTGTGGAAACAGAGGAAGACTTCGGCCACCAGGGCTCGCTGCCGACGCACCCTGAGCTGCTGGATTGGCTGGCGGAGGCGTTTATGAACGGCGACGATGGACGATGGACGATGGACGATGGTAAGTCCAAAGACTCGCGCCCAAATATCCACTCATCTCCCGTCCAACTGCCATCGTCCATCGTCCATCGTCCATCGTCCAAACCCTGGGACATCAAAGCGCTTCTCAAACTCATCGTAACATCCCAGACCTACCAGCAATCGTCCCGCGTGACGCCGCAGCACCTCGCCAAGGACCCGCGGAACCTGCTGCTCGCGCGCTACCCTCGCCGAAGATTGGATGCCGAAACCGTCCGCGATCAGGCGCTGGCGCTTAGCGGGCTGCTTAGCCACAAGATCGGCGGACCCTCAGTATTTCCGCCACAGCCGCCTGGGATGTGGCAAGCGGCCTTTAATGGAGAGCGGACTTGGGCGACCAGCACGGGCGAAGACCGATATCGCCGCGGCCTTTATACTTTCTGGCGCCGCACCGTTCCCTATCCTAGCATGGCCTGTTTCGACGCGCCAAGCCGGGAAATCTGCACCATGCGGCGAATTCCAACCAATACACCCCTCCAAGCACTAGTAACGCTAAACGATCCGGTCTATCTGGAGATGGCTCAAGCCCTCGGGCGGCGGATCGTCAAAGAGGGAGGCTCCACCACGGAGGAGCGCGCCAAATTTGCTCTCAGGATCGCTCTAGCTCGGCCGCCGAAGGATGACCAAGTTAAGCCGTTGGTGAGTCTTTTCGAAACGGAAATCAAGCGGTATCAGAGCAATCCGGACGGGGCCAAGAAGCTGTCGACCGATCCGCTGGGGCCGCTGCCGGCCGGAATGGACGCCGCCGAGCAGGCCGCATGGACGGTGGTTGCGAATGTCATTTTGAATCTGGATGGAGTGCTGACGAACGGGTAAAACGGAGAAATCTATGGAATTCGATCTACAGAATGCAAGGGCTATCACTCGGCGCACCTTCTTCGGCCAGGCCGGCCTGGGCCTCGGCGCCATCGCGCTTGGCTCCCTTCTCGAGCGCGAGGCGGAAGCGCAAACGGATCCAAAATCCAAAATCCAGAATCCAGAATCAAACGGCCCGCTCGCCGCAAAAAGATCGATGTTCCCGGCGAAGGCGAAGTCCGTCATCTATCTACACATGTCCGGCGCGCCGCCGACACTGGATATGTTCGATTACAAGCCCAAGCTCGTCGAGCTGAATATGAAGCCCTGCCCGGATTCGCTCTTGAAGGGGGAAAGGTTCGCATTCATCAAGGGCGTGCCGAAGATGCTCGGCACTCCGTACAAGTTCAAGCAATATGGCCGAAGCGGCGCGTGGATCAGCGAGCAGCTACCGCACATCGCGGGGATCGCGGACGATCTGGCGATCGTTCGCTCGATGAATACCGATCAATTCAACCACGCGCCCGCCGAGCTGTTCATCTACACGGGCAGTGCAATTGCCGGAAACGCTTCGCTTGGCTCATGGCTGACGTACGGTCTGGGTTCAGAGAACCAGGATTTGCCCGGGTTCGTTGTCATGGTATCGGGCGGCACCGACCCGACC
>JBGPOG010000397.1:0-4807 GCA_041487935.1 Chthonomonadia bacterium
ACAGTATTGGGGCTAGTGTAGTGTCTCAATAACGTCATTACAACGACAACAACGTCGCGAAACCGTCATTCCGAGCAATTGATGCTGCCGGCAACACGTTGCACGTAATGACAAAACGCAGCATTTTCGTCATCCCGAACCGTCGTTGTGAGCAATTGATGCTGCCGGCAACACGTTGCACGTAATGACAAAACGCAGCATTTTCGTCATCCCGAACCGTCGGCAATTTCGTCATCCCGAACCGTCGGCAATTCCGTCATCCCGAACCGTCGGCAATTCCGTCATCCCGAACCGTCGTTGTGAGGGACCTGTTCTTGACGTTTTGTCATTAGGACGTGATACGATCGCTTCGTCACGTTTTGCAATTTCCTCTAAAATTACGTGATAAAAAGCGCCCGGTCCTTTGTTTGGATCGGGCGCTCTTATTATGCTCACAACCGAATCCCTACTTTTCAGGTGCGCTCCTATCCTCAGCGGGCATGTTCAAGAGAATGTTCCCGTTCCCAGGCAGGACTTTGATGTCCAGGTCCGCAGGAAGCTGCCGTACGAACTCGTAACTAACGACTCCGCGGTTCGCCCTTAGCGCCTCTCCTCTGAGCCGGATGGCTTCGGCTTGCCCTTCGGACTGCACAACCTTCTGCTGGGCCTTGATCTGCTCGATCTCGAGTTGAAACTGCTGAGTCAGCACAGCTTGCTGCGCCACCTGCTTGTTCACGATCGCGCTTTCATATTGATCGCTCATATAGTCTACATTGCGCAGCAAGACGCGCTCCAACTTGATCCCTTTGGCTTCGAAGCTGGGAGCAAGTGACTTGAATATGCCGTCTTCCACCTCTTTGCGCTTGCCGGGGAATGACGTTACGCCCTTCTGCTGCAGGTTTTCCGGCGCGGCATTGCTGTAGACCGACATGATCGGATACTGGCTTACAACGGAACGTACCGCTTCTCGCGCGGAAGGCCGCACGATGGTGTTGATATAGTTCGGCCCAACTGTCTTCCACAGCCTGTGGGCGAACCCAGGATCGATGTGGAAGATCACCGTGGAGTCCACCTTCACTTGCAGGCCTTCCATGGTCTGGCACACCATGGCGTCGTCGCCTGCAACTGCCCCCTCGTCGCGCTTGCCGCTCATCGTGTATTCCTGGGTTCGGATGGTCCAGAGCTGCATGTTGGCCCACGGCATAATGAGGTGCCAGCCGCCAGTCATGTCTCTATTCTGGATTCCTCCGGCGAACGGGTCATACACGGTTCCGACCATGCCGGGCGGCACTTCCACCCAGGAATGAGAGAAGGTTCCGGTCAAAATCAAGGCGGCCACAAACGCGAGAATTCCGCGCCCGGGTTTGAGCGGCCGCGCTCTGAAGATCAAAACGGCGTAGATGAGGAACAGCAGTGCGAACAGGATAGCGAGGCGCATCTTATTGCCCTCCCTTCGGGATTGGAAGCGAGCTTGCCGAGAGATACATCGTCTTCAGCCTCGGGGCTACTTTCTGCACGAACTCGTATTGGACGACTTCGGGATTCTGCCGCAACGTCGCGCCCCGTTTTGAGATTGCACTCGCCTCTCCTTGCGCCTCGGCGACGATCGTCTGCTTCTCGATTTTCGCCCGGTTCAGTTTCTGATATTCCGTTTGCACCTGCTGCTGTGCGACCTGCTTTGCATTAATCGCCTCGGCAAAGGCCGGGTTGCCGTAGGTTACATTCCGAATGAGGATCTGCTCGAGAACGAGGCCCTTCTCGGCGAATAACGGCTTCATCTGGTCCGTGATCTCCGTTTCGATCTCCTTCCGCTTGCTGGTGTAAACATCTTCGACCGAGTACTTGGCAACCACCATTCGCATGACGTTGTGCGTATACGGCCTCACGATCAGCCGCGTCAGGTCTTCCCCTAGCTTCTTCCATACGTTCTGAGCGTCTTTGGGGTCGATGTGGAACAAGATCGTGCAGTCTATCTGCACGTTCATCCCTTCGTTCGTCTGGCAGCGGATAGCTTCATCGCTCTGCGTGGCCTCTTCGACCGATGGGTTACGGGAGCTGCCGCTCATGGTGTATTCTTGCGTCTGCTGAGTGAACAACTGCGTTTGCCACCAAGGCATCACGATATGGAAGCCCTCCGGCAGCACACCGTTCTGCACGCCGCCCCTGAGCGGATCGTAAACCGCCGCGACGTGAGCCGGCGGAATGGTGAGCGTACAGTTATTGCCGAAGATGAACCAGAACGGCGTCAGCCCGATGCCGGCCGCCACCAGACCCACGTTGCGTACGGTGCCATGAATCGGGCTGTGAACGTCGAGGTGAATGCCGTCAGCCGACTTTCCGGTTCGAACCGTCTGTTCCCCCGTCTCGGTCCACTTTACGGACAGCGCGGCGATTAATACGATCCAGAGTATCGCCGCAATCAATCCCAACATGTTCTAACTCTCCTTGAGGGCAGGGCCGTGATACGGTCCCGGCATTCCCGGAACACCCTCAGCCCCATTGCCTCTAAAGCGTGATATTGCCAGTGACAATTCTTGCTGGAAGGAATCGCTCGATGAACCCCTTGATTTACATTGCCGGAGTCCGGATTCTTACACGCCTATATCTTGATTACGGTTGCCCGGACTGCCCGGCTTCAAAATCGAAGAATACATAACCCGAACTTAACTTACCGGAATAAGCGCTCGCTTTTGAACGCCAACAACGCAGCGGATGATACGTTCGAAAGGGCGAATAATTCGGGCAAGGCGCCGGCTCCTTAGCACGACCGATCGCTCGAATAATTCGCCCCTAATAACTCCGTCGGGTCGCATGGCGCTGCTCGTCATCGGTATTGCGCAAAGATGCCTTGATCCTTCTACTCTGTTGCCGTTCAGACTTCTCAGATCTGCTCACTTGTTCTGGGGATAGCCTTGTTGGGCTGCGCCTGGGACCTGGATACGGACGCAGGCGGCTGCGCCGCAAACGATGATGGCCGTACCGCCGCTCTTTCCGGCGGCAGCGCAAGCTCCGGCATCTCTACGCCGGTACCGGCAGTACCTTTACCACCGCCGCGAGTGATGACCTGAGCGGCCATCAGCGTCTGCACGACGCGAAGCACGTCGTCGGAACCTGACGCCGCTGCGCTCTGCCCGCCGGGGCCGGAGGAGCCAAAATTGACGAACTGACCGTTGGCAAGGGCGCTCGCAACCTCGTGGGTCAGCGCCGGTGCGAGCTCCAGCCGGCGCAGGTCGAGGTAGGCCTGCCCGGCTTCCATGAGCGCTTCCGCCTTCTTGCGGATTGCGGCTGCTTCCGCCTCCGCGATCAGAAGGATACGTGAGGCCTGCGCCCGCCCTTCCGCTTCTTGCTGAATTACATTCTGCTCGGCATCGGCGCGGGCCTGGGTGATCTGGCTTGCCGCAAGCTCCGCTTCGCGCTGGCCGCGCACCGCAGCCTGTTTTTCAGCTTCCGCATGAGCGATGGAAGCGCCGTTGGAGGCGATCTGCATCTGCAGCGCGCGCTCCTGGTCGTTGATTTTCTGCTGCGCTTCCAGTTGGGCGATGCGGGCGCGCTGCTCTTCCTGCGCCTGGACGACGTCCGCGCTGGCCTTCGCCCTGGCTCCGGACTCACGCCTCCGAGCTTCCGCAACTTCGCTAAGAACCGCCTTGATATTCAAGCTGTTGAACGACAGGCCCAGATCCAGGAGCTCGCGCGAGCAGGCATCTTTGATGATCACCGCCAGCTCGTCATCGTCGGTTTGGATGGCCAGCGCCCCGCTTTCGGAAGGAGCGGCAGGTACGGTGAGAGCCGTGGACGGAGCGGCAGATCCGCTTCTTGCGTTAAAGAGTTGGTCGTGCTTCAACAGGTTTACCGCGCGGCGGCCGGCGGAAGACAGCACGTCCGTTAGAGTGGAAAGCTGTTCTTCCGAGGGTTTTGAAAAGAATTTGTTGGCCGCGGTGTTCACCATCGTATTGTCTTCCCCCACGCTGACGATGGCGGATGCCTTCACCGTGACTTTGACCGGCGCCGGGCGCCCGTTGACATCCAGGTCCGCAGTCTGGTCGGTGATATCGATGTCCACGTTGATCGCCTGTGCGGGAATGACGGAGCTGACCGTCAGCAGCGGCACGATCGTCGCCTTGCAAGGTCCGCGATAGATTTTGGGCGCGCCGCCCATCCAGCTCACCAGGCGAATCTCTCCCGCATTGACGTTGCGGAGGAAAGCATTGACGACCAGCGGGATCAGACCGAACAGAGCTACGATCACAATCGCCGGGATGATCAGTGAATTCACGGCAGCCTTCTTTCCGGCGCGGAAACACTTCTCCGCACCTCATCTCACCAAAACCGGATAATGAGAAGCCACTCGCGCTAGCCCTAACGCACAGAGACTGTCATGCGCTCGTTGGCGGCATCGACCTCTTCGATAAACAGGGTATCCCCTACCGAGACAGGCATTGCCTTCTGCGACTCGGTCAATTCCGCCCGAAGCTGCACGGCGCGCCCATCGTGAACCACGGTAACCATGCCTCGTCCATTTCGGAAACGCGTTACTGCCCGAGCCTCTCCCGTTGCCAATTCGTCCAGAGATGCGCAGGGCTTGCCCTGGAATCGAAAAAGCAGGTTCCAGAGCGGAGTAACAGCAAAGCGTTCTATGAGAAAGGCCGGCAGGAGGGCAAGCAGCCCGGCTTGAAGAGGCGCGAGGTGAGCCGCCTCCGCCAGGCCATAACCAAAAGCCCCAATGAGAGTCATGAGACTGAAGATCACCCGCGGCGACGGGATCAACCAGAACAGGCTGTTGTTTCCACGACTGGTACTTCCGGCAGCCGGACCCTGTGCTCCGTGGGAT
>JBGPOG010000398.1:0-4803 GCA_041487935.1 Chthonomonadia bacterium
GGCGTGGATATGCCCCTGTCCGATTTGCCCCAGACCATGAGGCGCGACCCCGGCGTGGCCGTGATGGCCGAATCCGGGCAGCGCCATCACGACTAACCCGGTCAGTCCGGCCGCCATCAGAATGAGAAATACGGACAATTCTTCCTCTTAGTCGCGCGCTATTCGTAGCGCACGGAAGCTCACCAGCTTGTCGTTGGTCTCATCCCAGAGGTGCAGAAACAGAGACTTCAGGCTCTTTCGGATGGTGAGAGGCTCCACCACTTGTAAGGCCGGGATGTTGTTGAGGCACTCCTGCAGCTTGTAATTGGGGATGCCGGACCGAAGATGGTGGACGTGGTGCAAGCCGATATTTCCGGTGAACCACTGCAGCACCTTTGGCAGCTTGTAATAGGAGCTGCCCTCCAGGGCCGCCCGGATCGGGTCCCAGCTTTCGTGGCGCGCCCAATAATCCTCTTCGAACTGGTGCTGAACGTAGAACAGCCACACGCCGGCGCCGAATGCGACGATAGCGATGGGGATTTGAATCAAGAGATAGGTCCGCCACCCCATCGTCAGGCACGCGAGGCCGATAACCGCAAGGATCGCCAGATTCGTGCGGTGTACGCTCATCCGCTCGCGCTTCCCCACTCCCTTGTGCGGGAACCGCTGGAGAACCAGGAACAGAAAGAGCGGGCTCACGCCAAACAGCACGAGGGGATTTCGAAATAGGCGGTACGTCAGTTTCTGCACCTTCGACGCGGCCAGGTACTCGCCGACGGTCATCGTCCACACGTCTCCCGTTCCACGGCGATCGAGGTCTCCGGAGGAGGCGTGATGCCCCGCGTGGGTCCGTCCCCAATCCTCGAACGGCGTAAAGGTCAGTATTCCAGTCACGTATCCCAAAAACCGGTTGGCCCCGCGAGACGAGAAGAATGAGCCGTGGCAGCAATCGTGAAAGAAGATGAAGATGCGAATCAGCATCCCGGAAGCCACCGCGATCAGGGGCAAAACTAACCAATAAGAAATTCCGCTGCGGATCATAACGACCATCAGCGCCCAAAGAGCGAAATAGGGGATAAAGGTGTTGCAAAGCTGCCAGGCAGCCTTCAGGTTATCGGGCCTCCCATACTTCGCAAGGGTTTTATGCCAATCAGTCTTTAAGAATTGAGCTTTGTCCATTCGGGAATAAGCACCTATGTTTCCGTTGTCGATATGCCGCGAGACGAACTAAGCCGCTCGCTGCACGGTCAAGGTTCGCTCGGCCACCAGGAGAAGCGCCGCCCCGAGAAAAGCGACCGCGTACGTCCAAAATGCCCAGGACATCACGCCCGTGCCGCCGACTCCGTGCATAATCCAACCGCCCAGGAGAGCGCCGATACTGCCGATCACGAGCAGAACGAATATGTTCTCATCCCTCTTTGCCGGAAACTGAGCTTTCGCTAGAAAACCGGCAAAAAGGCCCATCACGATCCAATACATGAATTCCATCAGCGGATTCTTTCCGCGATCTCCGTAGGAGATCGACATTTACGGCGCGTTTCCTTTTACAAGAGCATTCGCTCTTTTTGACAGATGTAATATACTCGATCGGGCCGCTTCTGTCAAGAGGAGCAGATGATTATGTTAGAAGACACTTACGTGTTGTCTAACAAATTCGCATCGTGCTATAATGAGGTCGAAACGAGGAGCATCTTGATACGATCTCATTTTGAGGATTTGCGCCGCTACAAGGAGTACCGCGAGAGGCGGACTCTGCCGATTCGCACCATCGCCGCGGAGACGGGATTGTCGCAAGGAGCGATTTTGCGGGTCAAAAACGTGACCATGGAGCGCATCTCCCTGTCGACGCTGGCGAAATTGTGCCGCTATTTCGACGTCAAGAGCCTTCGCGAGTTGATCGAGTACGTTCCGGACGAAGTACAGCCGGAATCGAGCGCGAACGATCGAGCGTCGAAATAATCCCGCCCCCATAAACCAGACCATTCCTTATTGGACGCACGCTTTACCGGCGCCATCCAATACTTCTCGCACTTTGCGCGTTAGATCCGCGGGCGTAAACGGTTTTTGGAGGAACGCAAATCCCGGATCAACCAGCCTCTGACTGACTATGGCGTCATCGGTGTAGCCGGACGTGAAGAGCACCCGTATGTTGGGGTCTGTCTTGCGAATATTATCGGCCAGCTCTCTTCCGCCCATCAGCGGCATCACGATGTCCGTCACCACGAGATCGATCTTTCCCGGATATTCGTGAATCAGGCGGAGCGCATCCATTCCATTATCTGCCTCGAGCACTGCGTAGCCCCTAAGGCGCAGCGTCGCCACCCCGATCCCCCGAACCATCGGCTCGTCCTCCACGATAAGGACCACTTCAGGCCCTCCCAGAAAGTCCAATGGCTCTTCATGCTTCGTCACGAGGGCTGTTACTTCAACGCGCGGAAGGTAGATATTGAAGGTTGTTCCTTCGCCGAGCTCGCTGTGCGCCTGGATATGGCCCCCGCTCTGGGTGACGATTCCGTAACAACTGGCTAGTCCAAGACCGGTGCCTTTGCCGGGCTCTTTTGTCGTGAAGAATGGCTCGAAGAGATGGGCCTGGACGTCCTTCGTCATGCCGGTTCCCGTGTCGCTCACTGCCAGCAGCACATACTCTCCAGGCGTTACATCGTCAGGCAATAATGTGTGCTCCTCGTCTAACATAACGTTCGCAGTCTCAATCGTGATCTTACCGCCCTCAGGCATGGCATCGCGGGCATTCACCATGAGGTTCAAGAGCACCTGCTCGAACTGGCCGGGGTCTATAACGACCTGCCCCCCTTCCTGTTTCGGCGCAAAAGCGAGCTCGATATCCTCTCCTATCAGGCGTC
Source organism: Chthonomonadia bacterium (assembly GCA_041487935.1). Lineage (GTDB taxonomy): Bacteria > Armatimonadota > Chthonomonadetes > Chthonomonadales > CAJBBX01 > JBGPOG01. The sequence goes on from JBGPOG010000398.1 coordinate 2,841, forward strand.
GCAGCATCTTATCTTCGTCGATGATCAGAGCATTGAGGTCGATGACTTGCGGCTCGATGATCTGTTTCCGGGAAAAGGCGAGCAGTTGGCTGGTTAGCGTGGCGGCTCGCTCCGCTGCCTTCTTGATCGTGTGCAAATAGTTCTGCACGATATCCCCGGACGGGAGCTTCTTTTCTGCGATCTCCGCATACCCAAGGATAACGGTAAGAATGTTGTTGAAGTCATGGGAAATACCGCCTGCGAGTCTTCCTATTCCGTCCATCTTTTGCGCTTGGAGCAGCATCTGCTCCGCTTCCACTGCGGCATCGGCAAGTTTTTGCACGCGGACTCCGGAAAGTAAGAGCTCCTGGTTTACCTCGCGTATCTCTTCGTTCGTTTTCTCCACTCCCTGTCGGGCAAGCGTCGCTTCCGTCTGGTCCGTCACCTGGATCATTACGCCGGCCGGACGCTGCTCCTCGTCGAAGAGAGCCCATGCCGCATACGACCAGTACACGGTCTTGCCTTCGGTAGCATGGTGCACTCGGTCTACTGCAGCCCCTGACTCGCCTGTGTAATAGACGTGATCGAGGAGGGACACGCCCTGGTTCATCTTGCCTTTCGGCAGCAGCTCGGCGAACGGGTGGCCGATCATGTCACGTTCCTCCCGATCGGCCAGGCGGCAAAAGGCGGGGTTTGCATAGCGTATGATGTGCGCCATTCCCTCGGTTGCCGCCATTGGCAGGAGACAGCGCTCCGCAACGTATCTGCAGAGACTTAACTGGCCGAGGTTCTGTTCGAGAGCGATCGCAGCCGTACTTTCTGTGCTCATGGCTCCTGGCCTTTCCTGATTGTCCTCTTACAAAGAACGTCCCTCCGGTTTAAGTTCAGTCGCCTCGGTCCGATGGGGAATTCCGGTGACGAGAGCTCTATAACCTTCCAGTCGGTCGCCGACGACGAGCCCTTCGGGCGTGATTTGATATTCGCGGATGTCCTTGCTGTGGTTGCCTCCGCGCATCTTGACAACCACCATGATCTTGCGCAGTTGGCCGTCGATCTCCACGTAGCGGAGCCGGATGATATCGTCCGTAAGGAACGAGATGGCGTGCCCGCTATAGTGCAGGTCGGTAAACGATTCCGGAAGCTCGACCGTGCTCAGAACGGTGACTCCGATGCCCGTCAACGAGCCGATCATCCGGTAGAGCGACTCCCGGAAGTCCTCGCGGAAGGCCGGCGCCAGGGCCATCTCGAAACCCGCGAGCGAGTCGATAACGACGCGCTTTGCGCCGATCCTCTCGACGGCGTCCAGAATCTCTTGCAGAGTCTCGTCCACCGAGAGATCCAGGGGGCGAAGATACAGGATTTCGAGCTTATTATCGCTTTCATGGCCTTCCATGCCAATGCCAAAGGAGCGCGTTCGCTCCATATACCCTTCCGGCCGCTCTTCGAAGATTGCAACGATCCCCGGCTCACTCTGGCGAATGCCTTCGCCGACGAATTGAGCCGCAAGCATCGATTTGCCCGTCCCGGAGGGGCCGGCCACCAGGACGCTGTCTCCTGCCGGAATGCCCCCCCACAGCATTTCATCCAGCCCGGCGATCCCCATGGACTGTATTCCTTCGGGAGGACTTTGCTTCCGTTTCCCGATCAGCCCCATGGTGCGCGGGAAAACTTGCAGCCCCGCTCCGGTGATGCGAAAGGTGTGCAGCCCAGGCACGGAGGCTTGTCCGCGCTGCTTGATAATCTGCATTTTCCGCACGATGGAGTTCCGGTCAACATTCTGAGTCAGCCAAAAGAGGCCGTCGGCCACTGTGAACACAGGATTGTCGCGAAACTCCCCTACCTCGTATTCCCCCACGAGAAAGGTCGTGGCCTGCCAGCTTGTGAGGTTCAGTGCCAAACGCTGCACAAAGGCTTGCAGCTCCATGTCGGTTGTCATTGCCAACTGCGCTCTCCGCACTACGGTGCGGAAGGAGTCCACAATCAC
>JBGPOG010000399.1:0-4797 GCA_041487935.1 Chthonomonadia bacterium
ATTGAAAAGCGTTGATTTGCCCACGTTGGGCCTGCCTACGACCGCGACGAGCGGACTTGACATGGGAAGCGCTCCAATACACTTGCTGTCCAAGAGGATAGCACAAAACCGGGGCGGAAAGGTGGAGCTGAACGATGAAGCCCATACGGGTCCGTACTGGAGATGAAGGATGTAAACTGTAGGCTCAGGCGATACCTTGCCTTCAGTCAATGTGACTCCGGCGCTCGGATCGGGAAGCCTGCCTTTGTCGCTCCCCAGGGATCCAGGATGCCTGTGGAGTCGGCGAACGACGGATCGTTCAAGCTTCCAACGACATATCCAATCGAACCAGGGGCTTCGCTCGCGCGGCGGAAGGCCGCCTCCAGGCTTATTAGAAGCGCGCGCTGCCGCTTTTCCAGATATTGAGAGACGCTCGCGCTTCCGTCGCGGAACCTTCCGGACTCAAATTCCCTTCGAAGGGCGTCCAGCAAGGTTCGCGCCAGTTTGAAATCATCGGCGTCGGGTGGAGCGGCATATCGTCCGAATTCGGCCACCGCTTTTTCGAGGTCCAGGGCAGGGCCGGCATCCTGCAAGTTCTGCCGGATGAGTACGGGAAGTCCGCTGGATGAGAACTCCGTTGGTTTCTGAGCGGCGTCTTGGATTCGAATACCGATAGGGTCTTTGCGGTCGGTTAAGGGTAATACAAGCGCGGCTGACTGCGGATTCTTGGGATCCGAGCGTACCAACACAGGCCGCGTTCGATCCAAGCGCTCACTGAGGTTTTTTATTTCCTCGGAATTTGACTCCTGGTTAGACGCATCCCAGAGCAGGACACAAGGATGGCCGCGATCGCGATCGATCATGGCTTCGAAGCCTGCGGAAATCCCCGCCTCCGGCCCCTCAACCAACAGGATTCCGGCTCGGTCCGCCGCCCGCAGCAGGAAAGGCGGTGCAGGATGAACCGTCATCCATAAGAGGTTCAATCCGATCTCTTTGGCGCGCGCCATTTCACGAAGGGCCGCCGCTTCGTCTTCTGGGCCGGTAATCGCGAGGGCATGAAACGGGTTATATCGCGTGCCGCGAAGCAAGAGCGCTTGTCCATTCAACGTGAAACGTCCGTCTGCAAAGCCGATTTCCCGGAATCCGAAGGTTTCATCCACGTTGTCCAGAATATCCTTGCCCTGGACGAACGAGAGCTTTGCAATGTATAGGGCCGGGGTGTCTGGAGACCAGGTCTTGGGCTTCTTAATCTGTAGAGGAATGGAAGCCGTATTCCGGCCCGGAGAAATCAGGAGAGTTTGTTTGGTTGCTGCCAGACGTTTCTTAGGATCGCCCGCATCGACAATGTACATCTGCAAATCGGCCTCGCCGGACTTGTCAGACGTGTTCTCGATCTGGACGTTTGCAGAAATCCAGCCGTTCAGCTTTGTGTCGATCTGGACATCGATAATGTGCGCTTCGTCGGATGCGATCAGGTCGACGCTGCCGAAAATGCCTCCGTAGTTGATCGGAAGATCGGCGGCTGCGCGGGGTAGGTTTGTTACACGGACAGCGATAAGAGCGGCGGGACCGGCGGCCAGGCTCTTCGTAATATCGAACTCGAGAGGTGCGAATGAATTGGCGCAATGGCCCAGCGTCTGCCCGTTCATCCAGATGTCGGCGCGGCGGGCGATTCCGTCAAAACGGAGCCTGATGTTTAGTTTGCGCCAGGCATCGCGAATTTCAAACTTCTTCCAATACCAGGCCACACCTTGATATCCTGGCGCGGAGCGAGCCTGCCAGACAGAAGGAACGGGCGCTTCTCTGTTGCCATCCGGAATGTGCGTGGACCAAGAATCCTTGAGACCGGTATCCTTGGGATCGGCCATGAACTGCCATGGGCCATCCAGACTTGTAACTTCCCTGCCTTTAAGAGGAGCAGCACTCGAACTAACGGGTAAAGTCGCGACAAGTATTGCACCGACAATAATGGTAAGGCGCGCGGTCTTCACAGGCGCTCCCCTCTTTGACCGAAGCGAGTAGTAGCCAGTAATACGTTCAAAATCAATTAACAGGTGCAATTCCCAGTAAACTTACGGGTATAACCTGTGAAATAACACGTTGCGAGGACTGAGGAATGAGCTTTACCAAGCTGCGTTACGAGCCGGCAGACCCCGAGGCCATCCGGCGGTGGTTTCCGCCGTTGATATTATCCCTGGTAATCCTGCTCGCCGGTACGGCTTGGATGTGGCGGGTCGGCCAGGAGTCGAACAGGCTGGACCATCACTTATCTCACGTTCGCGAGGCGCTGGATGACCTCAGGACCTACGTCAAATTGCGGGAGGCGTCCCAGAAATGACCCGAACAATGCGCCATCCGATGCAGATTCTCGTGCCGGTCGCCAGCCTGCTGATTTCCGGCCTGTTAGTGGGCCAACAGTATTATCGCTTGGCTTCCCTGAAACGGGATCTAAAGCAGTCCGAGCGCGAGATCGAGACGCTTCGCGCCAAATTGCCGAAGGGCCATGACATAAAGCTTCACGAGCATAACCACACGATCGACGGCCAGGAGTTGGAGCACGAGGAGCATCGTGAGTAGCCGGCGCCGGCTTGCCTATTTGCCTATTTGCCTATTTGCCTATTTGCCTATTTGCCAATGATGCGTGATGCGTGATCGGCTGATCGTCACGCATCGTCGCGCGATATCTGCACGAGATTTGTATGAAACGTCGGGCCGCCGCCCATGTCTGTCAGGCGGTCCGACGTTAGCGCGTTGACGTTCTTTCCGCACGGGCTGTCGCGGTTCCACCAGAGCGACGGACTCCAGGCAACTCCAGGTTTGACATTGTTACTCACCACGGCCTTCAGGCGCACTTCTCCCCGATCGTTCCATACCCGAAGCCAAGCGCCTTCTTCAATTGCGCGCGCGTCCGCGTCCTTAGGATGGACCCAGATCCGCGGCTCCTTCTCTCCCTTCTGAAGCGACGGCAGGTTGGCGAAGCTGGAGTTCAGGAAATGATGGGCGGCCGGAGTGAGAAGATTGATCGGGTAGCGGGCGGCAAGGCCGGCATTTCCTTCGAGGCTCTCCGCCAGGGGTTCATAGGACGGAAGCGGATCGTAGCCGTCCTGTTGGGCGCGCTCGGAATAGAGCTCGATTTTCCCGGATGGCGTGAGGAAGCCCAAGCCGTGGCGGAATGGTTGTAAAATGGTCAACGGAGCATCGTCCATCGTCAATTGAGTACCGATCTGCTCGAAACCGGTGCTGGGATCGGGATTCACCTTGGCAAATCCATGTTCTTTCAGATATTCGAATGTGATGCCGGCAAGCCGCGGATCGTCTGTGTCCAACGCTGCCTGGATAATGTCTTCGGCAGACTCGTTGAAGCAAGCCTCGGCATATCCCATTCGACGGGCCAGTTCGTTCTGCACGTCGATGTTTGGACGGCATTCGCCAAGCGGCGCAATGGCCGGTTGGTTTAGCTGCACGTAGAGGTGTCCGTACGCGAAATGGAGGTCCAGGTGTTCCATCTGGCTGGTCGCAGGAAGCAGGATGTCGGCATAACGGGCGGTATCGGTCATGAGCTGCTCGTGAACCACCGTGAACAGGTCGTCTCGCTCCAATCCGCGCCGCACGAGATTGCTGTTCGGAGTGACGGCGGCAGGGTTGCAATTCCACACCATCATGCTCGTAACCTGCGGCGAATCCAATTCCGTGAGAGCAATGCCCAGACGGTTCATGTTGACGGAACGAGGTGAGTGGTGAGTAGTGAGTGGTGATTGTTCATCCCGGCCGTTCGTCTCCCCCTCTCCCCTTCTCCCTCTCTCCCTTTCTAACGGATGCAGATCCGGCCGGAAGACGGCCGGCTTGTTCCAGTGAAAGTGAGAGCTGGAGCTTAGCAGAAGACCGCCGCCGGGCCGATCCCAGGCGCCGATTACTGCGGGAAGGCATGTAATGCTCCTGGCCATCATGCCGCCATTCGAATTGCGGGTCAGGCCGTAACCCAGGCGGATTGCGGATGGTTGTTCCGTTGCATACAGTCTTGCGAGTCTTACGATTTCATCGGTGGCAATACCGGTGATCCCGGCGGCGCGCGACGGTGGAAATTCCGACGCTCGGTCTCTCAACTTTTCCCAGCCGATCGTGTATTTCTCGAGGTAATCCTGGTCTTGGAGGCCTTCCGAGAAGATCACGTGCATCATCGCCAGGGCGAGAGCTGTGTCCGTGCCCGGCTTGGGCTGGATGAACCAGTCTGCGCATTGGGCGGTCCGCGTTCGATAAGGGTCGATGACGACGAACGTCGCGCCGCGCTTTTGCGCTTCGCGGATGAACGGCATCTGGTGTACGTTGGTCGATGAGAGATTCGTGCCCCACGCGATGATGAACTTGCTGAGGGCAAAGGACTCCGGGTCGATGCCGCCCGGCCAACCCATGGTATAGGTGTGGCCGGCTTCGCCGGCGGTCGAGCAGATCGTTCGCTCGAGCCGGGTAGCGCCCATGCGGTTCCATAAGCGCCCTTCGCAGGCGGACATGTTTACCACTCCCATTGTGCCTGCGTACGAATATGGAAGGATTGCTTCCGGGCCGTGTTCGGCGACGATCGCCTTCCACCGAGTTACTATCTCCTCCATCGCTTCGTCCCAGGAGATCCGCTCGAATTGCCCCTCGCCCTTGCGCCCAATCCGCCGCATCGGGTGCAGCAGCCGGTCCGGGCTGTAGACGCGCTCTTCGTAATGGGCAACCTTGCGGCAGAGGTTGCCGCGCGTGAACGGGTGGTTCGGGTTTCCTTCGACTCGTATTAATCGGCCGTTCTCGACATGTGAAATCATGCCGCAGGTGTCC
>JBGPOG010000400.1:0-4777 GCA_041487935.1 Chthonomonadia bacterium
CAGGCTGTCGTGCACGCGGAAGGGAATACCTTGAGCCCACACAAGCAGGTACCAACGCAAGAAGGTGATTACGACCGCGGACAGGCAAATCCCCAAGCCGAGGATGAGGAATCCCCAACGGATCGGGCGGCCTTCGAGCACTCCGCCGATGCGTCCCCAATTCGACCAGACGAGGTAGGCGATAATCGCCAGCCCGATCGAGAGGGCTGCGCAGCCGAATGTCCGCTCGATGGTGAGGCCAATCAAGCCGCCGCGATCCCTCAGCCAAAGGATTAGTACCGGCAATCCGATAGAAACAGCCAGGATAACGACAATTGTAATCACATTGTCCAGCATGAGGCGCTCCGATGAAACGATGAGTCTATGCTCTTACATCCTGAACACGCCGAACCGGGTGTCGGGAATGGGTGCGTTGTATGCCGCGCTGATGCCGAGGGCAATCGCCATTCGCGTATCCACCGGATCGAGGATTCCGTCGTCCCAGAGCCGGGCTGTGCTGTAGTAGGGACTGCCCTCCCGCTCGTAGGTCTCCAGAATCGGGCGCTTAAACTCCTCCTGCTCTTCCAATGTCATTGGAGTGGAGAGTTCCTTGTCTCCTCCTCCATTATGTCCCTTCGTGCCCTTCGTGTGCTTCGTGTTTAAGCCTTTCCCTGCCCCTTGATCCATCTTCACCTGCAGCAGCACGCTCGCGGCCTGCTCGCCTCCCATGACTGAGATTCTCGCGTTCGGCCACATCCAGAGCTGCCTGGGGCCGAACGCCCTTCCGCACATGCCGTAGTTCCCGGCCCCAAACGAGCCCCCGACGATCACCGTGAATTTGGGGACCTGCGCGTTCGAGACAGCCATTACCATCTTGGCGCCGTGCTTGGCGATGCCTTCGTGCTCGTAACGGCTGCCGACCATAAAACCCGTGATGTTCTGGAGGAATATGAGCGGGATGCGCCGCTGGCAGCAAAGCTCTATGAAATGGGTTCCCTTGAGGGCGCTCTCGGAGAAGAGGATGCCGTTGTTCGCCACGATTCCGACCGGATAACCCATCCAGCGGGCGAAACCGCAGACCAATGTGGAACCATAGAGCGGCTTGAATTCGTGGAACCGGCTGCCGTCCACCAGCCTCGCGACGATCTCCCGCACTTCGAACGGCTGGCGGCGGTCTTTCGGCAATATTCCGTATATGTCGGATACGTCGTATAGCGGGTCTTCCGGCGGTCTGAGATCGGCCGGGACAGTCTTACGCCGATTCAAGCCTTCCAGAATCTCCCTTACTATCCGCAGAGCATGGGAGTCATCGTCCGCCAGGTAGTCGGCCACGCCGCTGATCCGGGTGTGAACGTCTCCTCCGCCCAATTCTTCCGCGGTCACTTCCTCGCCGGTTGCGGCCTTTACCAACGGCGGACCGGCAAGAAAGATCGTGCCGTTTCCCTTGACGATCACCGCCTGGTCGCTCATTGCGGGCACATACGCTCCGCCTGCCGTACAGCTTCCCATCACGCTGGCAATCTGAGGGATGCCCATTGCGCTCATCTGCGCCTGGTTGTAAAAGATGCGCCCGAAGTGCTCGCGATCCGGGAACACCTCCGCCTGGAGCGGGAGAAATGCACCGCCCGAATCGACCAAATAGACGCAAGGCAGCCGGTTCTCCTGCGCGATCTCCTGCGCTCGCAGGTGCTTCTTGACCGTAATGGGGTAATAGGTGCCGCCTTTTACGGTGGCGTCGTTGGCGACGATGACGCACTCCTGCCCGTGAATCGGCCCGATTCCCGTGACGATGCCGGCTCCCGGCGCCTCGCCCTTATACATTCCATGCGCCGCAAGGGGCGAGAATTCCAGGAACGGCGCACCGGGATCGATCAGCGCGTCGATCCGCTCGCGGGCCAGCATCTTTCCGCGCGAGCGGTGTTTCTTGACTGCGTCGGCGCCGCCGCCCTCGCGAACGGCTGCCAGAGAAGCACGCAGCTCTCTTACCAGTTCAGAGTTGTGTGCGGCGTTCTCGTTGAACGTGGGAGAATTGGGATCGGTGCGGGTCTCGATGGGTTCCAAGCGCGTCCTCGTATGTGTGGGGTCACACCAAGATTCGTGAATGGAGGCGGGTAGTCCTGCTCTTTCGAGGGCGACCCGAAGATGTCGGAACGTGCGTCGGACAAGGTTCCAATGGGAAGCCTCACCGTGGCTTGCCCCGTCGCTTATCCCTGTTACAGGAACCGGTTGTCCGCGACAAGGAGACCGATCAAATCCTGTCCTACGGCACGTATGGGTGCCACAGCCGCTTCGTTTACGCCGAGCAGGCCTAACAGCGAATCCTGCCAATCGGAGTCCCCCCGCCCTATTTGTTGCGCGGAATTGGACACTACGTGGTTAGTATCTTACCGGTAAGATTGAACGCAAATCGCGCAGGACTTGCGGCCAATCATAGAAGTTGATGGTTATTCCCTTCTTGGTTCTGGCTATGCCAGGTTAGGGATTTCCAACCTACTCACCGAAAGATAGAAGGGTCGATCGATCCCGAAGTCAATATCTTTAGCGAACTCCTCGCACGCTAACTCAATGTCAGTCGCGGCCTCGCGCAGCCATATGCTCTGTTGCTCATCCCAGCTCGCTGCGCCACGTACAAGCGGATGTTTCATGCGGCAGCTGGTTCCATCGCTCAGTGGTACGACCGAACGACAAAACCCTACCCCGTGCTGGTAGGTCGCGGTCGTGAGAGCAATGCGGAGCGCGGTGTTAACATCCGGTGCATTCATCATGCGGCGGCTTGCAGCTAGGATCCCCTCCAACCTCTTTTGCCGTAAGTCCTGCTCCTCGGCGCGCACAAACCTCTGAAGCACCTGACCTAGTGCGCCAGCAAAAGCTTCGAGAATAGCTTTGTCGTCGTCATTTAACAGGCTCCATTGATTGCTACTAGACACGCGGATAACACCTATAACGCTCCCGTCGATTCTCCTCAGAGGCGCGCCAATCATAGAATAGACTTGCTGATCTCCAAATTCGCACTCATAGGGTGATTTTCCCGGATCTAGGGGGCGGCCTCCGTTTTCGAAGAGCATTCCCTGGCCTTCTGCGATGATTCGACCAGTCTTGGTGCCATCTCCGCTGCCATAGCGGAGCGGTCGCCAACAAAGCTCTTTGTTTTATCCTTCCAAACAAGTTGATCGGCTAGCTGCTTCCCGCTGTTTCGCAATTCACTAAGCACGTTATCACGGCTGGCAGGGTCATTCACTTCGCGAATACTGTCCAACATCAGCGTTTGTCCAGTCGCGAAGACCCAACCCGTAAGACCGTCTCGCAGCCCATGCTGGTCCAGCGTGATTAAATAGAATTTGTCGTGAAACGGGAGCTTGTTGCTAGCAGCTTTTTGGATTCTTGTGGGGTCCAATTCGTCCCGGAGGAAAACTGAAACATGGTCGGCATTCACGAGCACTTGTGCCTGATGCACGATTAGGTCCAGCATTTTGCGGCGGTTGTAGGTTGAGGCTACGGTAATTAGCGCGGATGTCACGCGCTGCATATCAGCACTGCCGGGAAGAACAGTGACCATTTCTACAAACTCCGCGATTCTAGGACAAGATTTCGAAACGGATATGTCTGCCGATTATAGCGATACTATCCCCTTTTGTCAAGCGCTATCCCACCCTGCCAACCGAGCCTGGATAAAGGAGAATCCCAAGCCAGCCCGGAATACCTATGTCGGTCATATCGCTGGAATTCTATCCGCTCACACTTCTAGCAGAACACAGTGGAAGGCAACCGGCCGAAGATGTCTGAACCATGATGCTCAGGATTATGTGATTGACTAAGAAAGGGCAAAGCTACAGATCAAAGTCCATCACACAATCCAATTATTCACGCTGCAAGAGAACACACGTCCGCCCTCCGAATGGCAGGCTTCGGAGGGCGGACGTGTTTGTGCTCTCGTGGGTTTGGTTGCAGATTCCTCGCTATCGGTTCACTCAACCTCTGTCTGAACCATGATTTGCATGATTAATTGATAGACCATGAAAAGGCAAGGCTGTGAAATCATGGTAAACCCCATAATCCGACAAATCACGGTTCAAGACAAATGCGATTATTGAATCCAAAAGCCGCCCCTCCCAACTCTTTACAAAAACGAAACGAAACCTTTCGGATTCCGATTCGTATCCGGTTTTAGCGAGGTTACCGGATGAACAAGATTCTCGCCCGGTGTCCTGTGTGTTCGGGCGGCATTTATATTTCAGGGCTTGCGTGCGATGACTGCGGAACGCAGGTAAGCGGGAGGTTCGAGTCCAGTCCATTCTGCCGGCTCTCTGGAGATCAGATGGAGTTCCTGGAGCTCTTCCTTCGCAGCCGGGGCAACATCAGCGGGGTGGGAAACGAACTTGGAATGTCCTATCCGACAGCGACGAAACGGCTGGACGCGATCCTTGCGACGCTCGGATGGTCGGATGCCGTCGAGTTAGTTTCCACCCATCCGCCGAAGCCCGATCCGCGCGAGGCGGAACGGGCGCACATTTTGGACATGCTGGATCGAGGAGAAATCACGGCCGAAGAAGCCGCGAGACGGATACATTAGTTGTAGAAGTGTTGGGTGTTAAGTATTGAGTGTTAAGTGTATAGCTTTCTCGCTCGATCCTCCTTTCTCAATACTCAACACTGAACGCTCAATACTTTTCTGAAGGGATTCATCATGGACGATCATGTTTCACGGATATTGAAAATGCTGGAGGAGGGCAAGATCAGCGCGGCAGACGCCCAGGCCTTGCTTGCCGCGGTCAAGCCTGAGGAGCGAAATGCCACTGGA
>JBGPOG010000401.1:0-4773 GCA_041487935.1 Chthonomonadia bacterium
CCCAATTTGCAATTTGCATTTTTCAATTTGCAATGCCGTTCCCAACGACCCAACGACCCACCCCCTCCGATTCTTCTCGGCAACGCAGCCGCTGCTAGCGGCCGAGCACACACGCCTGGGCCTGGGTGCCCGGGGTAGTCCCAAACAGTGGACTACAACCGCCGACGCTCAATCGCAGTAACGAGCCGCGGCTGCCCGCCCGTGGAGCTACGGGTGTCCGCTGGCCCAGCGGACGCCGGCAAGAGCAAGCGCCGGAACACGGTGATCGGCCTCGGAATTGGGCCGGTCCTCTAACAATCGCGCGTCCACGACGCGCAACCCGGCTGATCGAACGAATCGATGCCGGCCAGGATAAACATCCTGAATATTGCGGATCCCACTAAGCGGATTCGTACATGATGCCCGCATAAATCAAGAGATAGGGCATCATCACAAGAAAGCCCGAGAATAAGCGAATCGGAGCAACAGGAGTAATCGAAATGTCAAAAAACGCGATAGTGCGTGGTCCGCCGATGGCAAACTCATAGCCGGCGAAGGCCGGCTTCGCCATGCGTAGGCGCGAGTTTACTCGCCGGCGCTTCTACGCGCCAGACACGATACAAGATACAAGGAGTCTGACTCCTTGAAAGATCATAACGATACCTTCCGTATCCTCTCCACCGCCTCCGCCACCCGCTCGCCGTTCTTGTCTCCCTGCACCGTGAGAGACATCCGTACGTACCCTTCGCCACAATCCCCATAGCCGTTGCCGGGGATCACAAGCACGCCCGCCTCCTCCAACAACCGCCTGGCGAAGCCCATGCTCGACTCGCCGGCAGGAACGTGCGCCCAGACGTAAAACGTCGCTTTGGGCTTGGGGATGTTCCAGCCGAGCGCGTTCAGGCCTTCTACCAGGATGTCGCGGCGGCGCTTGATTAGCTCGAGGGCCGGTTTGTTATCCACGTGCTCGATGGCATATGCGGCGGCCCGGTCGATAGCGGCGAACTGCTTGCTGTCGATATTCGACTTCAGCTTGTTCAGCGTGGCGACCGCGTCCGCATTCCCGAAGGCCATGGCGATGCGCCAACCGGTCATGTTGTACATTTTGGAAAAGGAGTGCAGCTCGATGGCCACGTCCTTCGCGCCTTCCACTTGCAGCGCCGACGGCGGCAGGAAGCCGTCGAAGCATACTTCGCTGTACGCGGCGTCGTTGACGAGAAGAAGGTCGTACTCTTTACAGAAAGCAACCGCATTTCGATAGAAGTCCAGATCGGCGACTGCCCCAGTCGGATTGTTCGGGTAATTGAGCCAGAGCAGTTTGGCTTTTCGGGCTGCCTCGGTCGGGATCGCGCTCAGGTCGGGGAGGAACCCATTCTCCGTTAGCAGCGGCATCGTCACCACCTGGCCGCCCGCCATCAGCGTATTCACTTTGTAGACCGTGTAAGCCGGGTCCGGGACCAGTGAAACGTCACCTGGGTCGATGTAGGCCCATGCGATGTGCGCCAGGCCTTCCTTGGAGCCGATCAGGAGCATCGCCTCGGTTGATGGATCGATCATTACGCCGAAGCGCCTGGTGAACCACCGCGAAACTGCATCCAGAAACGGCCGGTCCCCCGCCGGAGACTCATCGTACCGGTGGGTCTCCGGATTCTTCGCCGCCTCATACAGCGCGTCGATGATCGGCCTTGGGGTGGGCTGGTCCGGATCGCCGATTCCCAGGTCGATCAGATCCCGTCCTTCCGCCAGCGCCTTTGCCTTAGCGCGCGCGATTTCGCCAAACAAGTAGGGTGGAATCAGGTCAAGCCGTCTTGCTCGTTGAGCCACGAAACTTCACTCCTCTTAGAATAGGTTGCGAGGTAATTGCAAAAGTCGCACTCCCGTCATGCTGAGCACCACATGTCGCGAGCGACAACTTGTAGATGAGGACAAACCCAGCTAGGAGCCTGTCCACGAATTAGCTTTTTGGGCGGATCCGAAGAACGCATCGCGTCAGGATGACCGGAGAGGTGCCTCTGGCGCATTTCGAGGGTGTTTTGACCCATCGGAATCGTCGGATTTGAGCGATTTTCGAATTCATGGACAGGCTCCTAGCCCGTCATCCTTGTAAGGATCCGCTTTTGACGTTTTGTCCTTAGGAACGAAGTGAAGCATCCGCTTTTAGCCCGGCGCGAAGAGAAACCTGAGGTCAAAAACGGATCCTTCACTTCGTTCAGGATGACGGCGTGGGTACGCTTTGTCGACTTTTGCAATTACCTCTTGCTTCAAGGCATTAACGTCTGTTTACCGCGCGAGACGATCGTTGTTACCCTTTCGCTTCCGGAATCGGACGTCGCTTTGATCGATAATTCGATCGAGCTCTCGATATTGGCGTCCAGGAAGACATCCAGCGCGAACCAGGTCGTAATACTGCCGGACAGAGTACACGCGGCGGGCTTCGCCGAGCCCTGTATCTGTGTTTGAAATGCGCTGCTCATCTCCGCGGCGATCTTGGCGCACTTGCGGCCAAGGCGCTTCTCTTCTCCCAGATACCTGCAGGTGTACTTAACGGCAATCGGTTTCCCATCGAGTCCGCGCGTGCTTCCTGACCCGGACCATGTCATTCCGGGCTGAAGCGCTTTATCGGGCAAGGGAAGGCTGAGCCCCTCCAGAAACCCGCCGCCGGAGTCTCTCACGCCTACAATCTGCTTGTGCCCGATCTTCACGATCTTTCCGGTCGTCATCATGTGGATGACTCGATGAACCGGGGGCCTGATGGATTGTGAAACTCCAGTCCCAGTAATGACCTCGATCTGCCCGTCGGTCTGGCGATCGTCGATGACCGCAATCCCGTTCGAAACCGAAATGACCGTGAGCTTTTCAACAAGCTTCGACGATTGCTTATTGACCATCCGCCGAGCCCCTGGGCCTTCCTTTAGATAGGTCTCGCTCTCCTCGACGACTTTATATCCGTATACATGCCCAGGCACGAACCGATATCGCAGCGGTCCGCTCGCGCCGAGCAGCAAGAGAGCAATCAAGCCGAGCGCCTTCATGTGAAGCTCCTTTAGAACGCTATGACATCACTCATCGCCTTCACCGGCCAAGACGGGCTCGCCCCGCAAGACCCTTCCGAGGATGTCGGGCAAGCGCATCGTAATCGCACTGTTCGGGACTATTCGGTCTGCGCCGGCTGCCAAAACTGCGTCGCGCACTTCGGGAATTTTCACGTGGGACAGGTAGGAAAGTATCCTGCGGGCGCCTGCTTGCGATTTCAGCATTCGGATAGACTCGATGCCGCCGAGGCGCTTCGACGCGAACGAGAGGATCACCACATCCGGATCTCGATTCCGAGTCTTTTCGAGAGCATCCTCGAGATACGTAGCCCGTTCAACCTCGCATCCCATCTTCCGCAGCACGGAGAGAATTCGAGCTGCAAAGAACAGGTCGTCTTCGACCAACAAAACACGAACCGGCGCGTCATTCATCGGTTTACCCGGCCCGATTATAGCACACAGCAAGAGGCTGTGCGCGGATTGGAGGTCATTGCGGGTGTTTGTACATGCGGACAATGGGATGGCGGACTGGAACCTCGCATCAACGGCTTGTTGCCAAGGACGTGGAAACCCATTATAGGGTAGCAGCGGCAGATCAGGACAGCGGCCCCAAGAATCGATGCAAGTCCATATTAGAGGTTGATACCCGTCCCGCAGCTCTCCGATTGCTTTAACGCAGCAGAAGATTGCCGTATCTACGTGCAGTCTCAGCAACTGACAACTACACAAGCGTCCGGGCGGATATTCGGTTGTCTGCGCGAAACGATTATGTTATAATGAACGCGGCAAAACGGCCTAACGCGAGGCTTACCGCCTAGCGTCATGTCGTTTTGTTTGGGAACGAGCCGGGTAACTTCTGCCGCCAAGCAAATGGAGTTACCCGGCTCTTGTGCTGCTTACACTCCGGAGAGCAACCGCAGCACTTCTTTTATGGCCGCGGATGGTCGCGGCCATAACCATACGATTGATACTGATGAATCGAGAACTCTTGCCATCGATGGCGAACGGTTAGGTGGACGGAACCGCTATACTTTAGGGGGCGACCCGCTAGAGATCCCCGTGCGTTCCGTTGGTTATAAAGCCAGAACGCAAGGAACCGGCATCAGGTCATTACACGGCAACGGGAACTGCAAGCGTTGCTCTCAGCAAGAATGCGCGCGTCCCCATCTGCTCTCGTCTGTCTTGCGCGGTTGGCAGGCTTCGTGAGTGCAATGCCAGTATACGCCAGCCGCTCTTTTCTTTTCCTTAAGGAACACTAAAGCGTGCTTAAGATTCGCTAAAGATCGTTGGCTGGCGCCGTGCTGAAACGACGCGATCCCGGCAGGCTCTATTAGTAAAGGGCGAGTGGGTATGAAATCGAGGCGGGAGTTCATTCTTAACGCCGCTGGAGTGGCTGTGACGGCCAAAGCCACTCCATTCGATCGCCGCGTGCTGGGGATTATGGGATCTGAGTACTCTTCAACACGCGAATCCGATTCCACCTGGAGCCGCTTGAAGCTCTGGTACGATCGACCCGCGATCGCGGAATCGGTGCCGAAGCGCGAGCCGCCGAGGCCGAACTCTCCGACATGGGTGCGGGCGCTGCCGATTGGTAACGGCCGTCTCGGAGCGATGGTGTTCGGCGGCGTTCAGCACGAGCGCATTCAACTGAATGAAGACAGCCTCTGGTCGGGAGGACCTCAGGACTCAGACAATCCGGACGCGTTGAAGTACCTTCCGGAAATCCGCAAGCTCTTGTTCGAGGGGCGCTACGCGGAAGCCC
>JBGPOG010000402.1:0-4772 GCA_041487935.1 Chthonomonadia bacterium
ACACAGCGGCCGTTGGATGAGGTTGCGAGATTCCTGGGCGGAAACGACGTCAAGGGTGGCCGCGTAATGGAGAGATGGAGTAATGGAGTATTGGAGTCGTGGAGAGCTAACCCTCCAGATTCTGCAGACACCCCTGGCCGATCGGTCGATCTGATTGAATCCGAGACCTCCGATCTGCTGGGCAACGATTCGGATGAGTCGCGTCCCCACCACTCCACCACTCCGCCACTCCGCCACTCCGCTCCCCGCCCAATCCACATCATCGATGCCGGCAGCCGCAAGGAGCTCGATTTGCGGGTGGAAGTTCCCGTGGAGGATATGGCCAGGCTTGGAACCCCGATCGACATTCCCAGCGGCAATGCCGCCCAGGGTGACGTCCTGCACAGTATCTGGCCGGCGATTCATCCCATGGTGCTCAACCTGGTTAAACAGCATCGAACCACCCTTATCTTCGTCAACAGCCGCAGGCTGGCCGAACGAATGGCTTCGGCTCTGAACGAGCTGGCCGGCGATACCATCTGCCATGCACACCACGGATCGGTTGCAAGAGAGCAGCGGCTTCTCATCGAAGATCAGCTCAAGTCGGGGAAACTGCCGGCGCTCGTCGCAACCTCCTCGTTGGAGCTTGGGATCGACATGGGCGCCATCGACCTGGTGATCCAGGTCGAGTCCCCTCCTAGCGTTGCGAGCGGCATGCAGCGCATTGGGAGGGCCGGCCATCACATCGGAGTTCCAAGCAAAGGGATCATCGTTCCTAAGTTCCGCGGCGACCTGCTCTCCTGTGCGGCGCTGACCGAGCGAATGAAAGAAGGCGCGGTCGAGGAGATGCGATACCTTCGTAATCCGCTCGATATTCTGGCCCAGCAAATCGTCGCCATGGTATCGATGGATGACTGGCAGATCGATGAACTTGAATGCGTTATCCGTCGCGCCGCACCGTTCAACGAGCTGCCGCGCAGTCTCCTGGAAGAGACTCTGGACATGCTTTCGGGCCGCTACCCATCCGACGAGTTTGCCGAATTGCGCCCGCGGATCACGTGGGATCGCATCAACGGGATGCTCTACTCACGCGAAGGCGCCAAGCGCGTCGCCATTACCAACGGCGGCACCATTCCGGATCGCGGCCTGTACGGCGTCTTCCTGGTAGGCGCTGAGAAGGGCCAGGGAAGAGTCGGCGAGCTGGACGAAGAGATGGTCCTCGAGAGCCATCCCGGCGACGTCTTTCTGCTCGGCGCGTCAAGCTGGCGGATCGAAGAGATTACCTATGACCGCGTTTTAGTCACGCCTGCGCCGGGAGAGCCGGGCAAAATGCCGTTCTGGCATGGGGAACATGCCGGCCGGCCGTTGGAATTCGGCAAGGCGATCGGTAAGCTGTCGCGTGAAATTCGAGACCAATCCGAGAACGATGCAATGATCCGCCTCCAGACCCGCCACGACCTCGACCAGGTAGCCGCAAGAAATCTCCTGGCTTATCTTCGTGACCAGGCCGAAGCAACCGGAGGCGCAGTCCCGGACGATCGCACGATCGTGGTCGAAAGCTATATGGACGAACTGGGCGATTGGCGGGTGTGCGTCTTGAGCCCGTTCGGAAGCAAAGTCCACGCTCCCTGGGCGATGGCAATCGGCGCGATGGTGCGCGAGCGCACGGATTTCGACATCGACGTCTTGTGGACCGACGACGGTATTGTGATCCGGTTCCCGGAGGCTGATGCGCCACCCCCGGTCGAGGCCGTGATCCCCGACCCAGATGAGGTCGAAGACCTCGTCATCCGCCAACTCGGATCGGGCGCCTCCGCTCGGCACATTGGCACGAGCGCCGTGCCTAACGCCCTGTTCGCTTCGCGGTTCCGGGAATCGGCGGCCCGCGCATTGCTTCTCCCGCGCAGGCATCCGGGCCAAAGGGCCGCTCTATGGCAGCAGCGGAAGCGCGCGGCAGATCTGCTCCAGGCCACATCGCAATACGGCTCCTTCCCGATCATCCTCGAGACCTATCGTGAGTGCCTCAAAGATGTCTTCGATATGCCCGCGTTGATTGGCTTGCTACGCGAGATACGGAGCCGCCAAATTCGAGTTGTCCCTGTCACAACCCGCATCCCTTCTCCTTTCGCGGCATCCCTGATGTTCAACTACGTGGCCAATTTCATGTACGAAGGCGATTCGCCGATGGCCGAGCGTCGCGCTCAGGCGCTTACGGTCGATCCTACTCAGCTTCGGGCGCTCTTGGGTGAGGTCGAGCTGCGTGAATTGCTCGACCCGGAAGCGCTCGGGATTCTAGAACTGCAGATCCAACACCTGACTCCCGATCGCCAGGCCCGCCACCCCGATGGCCTCCACGATTTGCTGCTTCGTCTTGGAGATCTTACACGTGATGAGATCTGCGCGAGATGCGTCATTGGCTCGAAAACACTCAATTCCGGCCAACCCTCTATCGACGCACAAAGCAATCCGCCAGGGCTCGAAACGGGCAGCATTTCACCAGACGAATGGATCGATTTGCTGGTCAGCCAACGACGCATCAACTCGCTGCCCATCGCGGGTGAGATGCGCTACATTGCAGCCGAAGAAGCCGGCCGCTATCGGGACGCGCTCGGCATCCCTCCTCCACCGGGCTTGCCCGACGCCTTTCTCGAATTCACCCGAGATCCGATTGGAGATCTCGTCGCGCGATACGCCCGGACCCACGGTCCGTTCCAGGCCGAAGTCCTCGCATCTCGTTTCGGCCTCGGTATCGCCCCCGTGCTCAACGCACTCGAGAAGCTGCAGAGCTCAGGAAAGATCGTGGAAGGTGAATTCCGGCCGGGCGGCAGCGGACGCGAGTGCTGCGACGCCGGCGTTCTGCGAGCTATTCGCCAGAAATCGTTGGCCCGCCTCCGACACGAGGTCGAACCGGTCGACCAAGCTGCACTCGGCAGGCTCTATCTCTCGTGGCAGAGTGTTCGGACGATAAATCAATCCTCAGACGATGGACGATGGACGATGGACGATAAAGGCAGCGCACTCCAACGCCAGACCGTCCATCGTCCATCGTCCACCGTCAGCCGGCCAGGTTCCTTACTGGGCGTTATCAGCAAACTCCAAGGCGCATCTATTCCGGCTTCCGATTTGGAAAGTCGAATACTCCCGGCCCGGATCGCCGGATACGATCCACGAGAGCTCGACTCTCTGATCTCTTCCGGGCAGGTACTATGGGTAGGGCGCGAGCCCCTAGGGCAAAACGATGGGAGAATCAGCCTGTATCTTGCCGAACAATTGCCGCTATTTCTAGATGCCCAAATACGGGCGACGGATGATCCTGCTGAAAATGACTTCGGTCGGCGCTCAAGGCCGGCCCTGGGCAGAACAGGTGACTCTAATGACGATACCTCTAGTGCGACGCACCAAGCGATCCGAAACTGCCTCGACACGAGAGGCGCCTCCTTTTTCCAGCAGATTCAACACGAAGTGGGTGGTTTTACACCAGATCTGCAAGAAGCCCTTTGGGACCTTGTCTGGTCCGGAGAGATAACAAACGATACGCTTCAGCCATTGCGCGCATTCCTGAACCAGTCACGAAGACAGACCGCAAAACGCCGGCGGGACTCATCGGCACGTAGGCACAGCTACAATGTGCCCCGCCATTCGATGTCAGCCTCAACAATGCTTCCTGGGTCCGGATCTTCCTGGCGCCGAGAAGCCTCGGTCCAATCGATTCCCTTGGATGCATCCGGACGGTGGTCGCTGGTTGGAAGTCTGGTCTTCGGCGATCCCAGTCCGGCGGAGAGATTATCGGCGCTCGCCAATCAACTGCTCGATCGATACGGAGTGCTAACTCGCGAAGCAGTACAATCGGAAGGCACTGCCGGAGGTTTCTCGTCAGTTTACGGCGTCTTGAAGGCGATGGAAGAGACCGGCCGCGTACGGCGAGGGTATTTCGTAACGGGCCTCGGCGCAACCCAATTTGCCCTGCCCGGCGTGGTCGATCGTCTTCGCAATCTACGAGACCCGGGAGACACCGTTGAATCGGTGGTTCTGGCTGCTACCGATCCGGCCAATCCATACGGCGCTGCGCTATCCTGGCCGGAACCTCCGACCGTCTCCAAGCAGCGTGAACCGGACAGCAAGGACATTACTTTCACCGATACTGAAGTGTCCATCGTAGCTGGCCGCCGCCCGATGCGGATGGCGGGAGCGATTGTCATTCTCGTCGACGGCGCGCTTGCGGGTTGGATGGGCCGGGAAGAGCGGCGCCTATTGACGTTTCTGGGCGAGGTCCCGGACCGCAATCGAGAAAGTCTGGCGGATGCTGTCGCGCGCTCATTGGCAGCCGAGGTCGTCCCTGGGCGTCGGCGCGCGCTCTACATAACAGAAGTCGATGGCAAACCGACGCACGAAAGCCATATGGCGGATGCGCTTGGCCGCGCAGGATTTGTTCGAACGGTTCACGGATATCTGAAACGTACCTGATGAAACACATCCCATCAAAATTAACGCGAAGTAAAATACGCTATGCCTGAAGGCGATACGCTTTTTCGGATTGCGGCCGCGCTTCGCAGGGCGCTGATAAACCAGATCGTCGTGCAATTCGAGACAACTCTGCCGGAACTTCAATACGACCCTCGCCTGTCCTCGATCGCCCAGCGCCGAATTCACGCCATCGAGGCGCGCGGAAAACACCTTCTGATCGCCTTCAGGAATGATGCAACAAAATCGGATATTGACGTCGATACTGGGCGATTGGGAATCGATCTGATGCGTTCTGACCTCTTGCTGCACACACATCTACGAATGACCGG
>JBGPOG010000403.1:0-4740 GCA_041487935.1 Chthonomonadia bacterium
GCTCTTTGGAGAACTTGTCCGGCCGGCGGAAATCGTAGGTCTCGTAGGCGACACTTTGCTTGTCGTCGCGTTTGCCGGGCCCACGGCTGTCGGGCATCGCCGCGGACGGCGTTACGGCCGTTTGTCCGGTCTCTTCGACTGAGTCCGATTGATTGGACAGGGACGAAAGTAAGGCTTCGATCTCGTCTTGTGAGAGAATCTCTACCAAGCCAACCTCCTTCATCGCGCGGAGGACATTACGGGAGCGGATCCGAGACGCTCCACCAGGTTAGCGCGCTGAAACTGTCCCTCTCCAGGCCGCGATCGTTCCTGCCGGCTCTGCGAGGACAGTCAATCTCTTCCTTGAGACTGATTATCGGTTGGCGGTCGCCGTATCTTTACTGGGTGGCGAACTCCGTGTAGTACACTTTGACGATTTTTTCGCCGCCCAGCTCTTTGTTTATCCTGGCCTTGAGCTCTTCCTTAAGCTTGTCTTTGCCGGTGTCTGTCGCGAGCTGTTCGAGCTTCTTGGAACACAAAGTGCTGATAATGGCGTCGCGAATGGGCGCATTGTCTTCCTTGATCTTCTCCTCGGTCAATCCCTTGGCTACGCCGATCGCGAGGGTGATTTTGAGGTAATGCCCCTCGCCGCCAGAAAGATTGACCAGGAACTCATCCAGGGCTATTTTGGCGCCAACCTCTTCCTCGACCCTGGCCTTGTCCCCCTTGTTCTTGCCGCCATGTCTGCCAAGCATGACCTTGCCGACGATCAACCCGCTGAGCAGGAGCAAGACAACAAATCCAATAACGATCGGCAGCTTGCTCTTCTTCTTTTTCGGTTCTGCCTCGGCTGTACTCTGGTCGGGCTTGCCCTTTTCAGACATTGCGGAGCTCCCATGGATTGCCGCGGAATGGTGACGGCAGGATACAATTCGCGGAACAAGATCGCAAATCGCTCAGGGAGTTTGTTCCATGTATTACGCGAAAATGCCAGTATCGAAGTGATGAAGTTGACCGCTTGTTTGCAGTTGCATCGCCCTCGTTCCCGTACTCGGGGATTGAGAACGGGTACGAGGGCGATGCTATCGATTACCGCTTGAGATTGATAACGTCTTGCAGCATCTCGTCGACAACCGTGACGATTTTGGTGTTCGCCTGGAAGCCGCGTTGAGTAATGATAAGGTTTGTGAACTCGGTCGAAAGGTCGACGTTGGACATCTCCAGATAGCCCGGGCTGATCTCGCCTCTTCCGCTTTGTCCCGCAATGCCTACCTGGGCAAAACCTGTGTTGGTTGATTCCTTGAACAGGTTGCTTCCGACCTTCTCCAAGCCGGCTGGATTCGTGAACGAAGTCAGCGGAATCTGTCCAAGTGACCTCGTCTGGCCATTCGAGAAAACTCCGGTGATTTTGCCGTCGGGTGAAATGTTGAACGACTGCAGGGTTCCAACGGGGGCGCCGTCCTGCGAGTCCGCCGCGACCGTCGAATCGCTTGCAAGTTGGCCCATCTTCGTATTGTCGATTTTGATGGTAAACGGCGAGACGGACCCGTCCGCGGGGGCAATCGTGATGACCTGAGTCTGGCCGCCCACGATTTTGCCGTTTGGATCGAAGAAGAGCGGCGAATTGCCGGCCGTGGCCGAAGTAGCTAGTGTCGTGCCGCCTTCCGATGCCGTCCAATCCCATCGCCCCGATGCCGTGGACGGGTCGCCCGGCAACATGGGTGATTTGCTGTATTTCATGCTCACAAGATGCCCTACTCCAAGGCTGTCGAACACGCGAACGGAAGATGTCCAGATGGGGTATGATCCCGTGTTGCCATCGGCGGCGCCGGTTACGGTTGAGCTTCCGGCGGTAGCGGTCAGTGACCCAAGATTCAGGTCCACCGAGAACGCGGGAGCGCCGGCAAGACCAGGAATTTGGACGGCTTCGTTTAGCGCGGCGCCTCCGTCCAGCGAGATCTTCGACCCGAGCGAGCTGCCGGTTGCGCTTGCGAATTCCCAGGTTCCTCCGGGCATCCGATACAGGCGGGATTTCCCTGCCGTACTGTCGTATGTCGTAATCCCATCGACCTTCACGTTTACATCCCAGGCGCGAGTTGCGCCAAGCGGCACGTTGGCGCCCACAGGGTTGTCGACGGGATTCGAATACGTCGTATCGACCTGATGGGCATTTCCGAATTGGTCGTATACGGTCTGGGTGTTGGCGGTTGGGATGCTGGTAGCAGGCGGCGCGGTGCTGTCGAGGTTTCCGCTGAAGTCGACTTTGGTCGACACGAGCGCCGCACCCGCGTCGAGATTCCCCGAATATACGATATTGCCGGTCTGCTTAACGTTTGTTAGCTTGCCAATTGGGATCTTGAGCGTGGAAGCGGTGGTAATCGGCGCGCCGGTATCGATGACGCCGTTCGCATCTCCCGAGTATCCTAGCAGCCGCATTCCGCTGGAGGGGCTAACAAGTGCGCCGGCGCTGTCCAGATCGAACGATCCATCACGCGTGTAGAGAATCTTCTCGCCGGACGCGACGGCGAAGAAGCCGTTGCCCTGGATGGCAAGGTCCGTCTGTTTGCCGGAGAGCTGGAGATTGCCCTGAGATTGCAGGGTATCTACCGCTCCGAGCCCTACGCCGAGTCCGACCTGCGCGGGGTTCTGGCCGCCCTGGTCGCCGGAAGCGCCCGTATCGGCGCGAAGCGTCTGTGAGAGCTGATCTTGAAAGGACACCCGGCCGGATTTGAACCCGACCGTGTTGACGTTGGCAATGTTATTGCCGATGACATTCAATTTCGTCTGGTGAGCTTGAAGTCCGCTCACGCCAGAGAACATGGCTTGCAGCATCGTATGGCCTCCGTATTTCGGTTGCCCCTTCAATCAATCCGGGGCACAGGCTTCCTGGTTCCGAAGAACGTCGGTCCAGCCTGTTGTAAGTGTTAAGCGTTAAGTGTTCAGTGTTCAGTATCAATCATCGAGTTCAAGCGCCCGCCTTCCGTTCCACCCTATACCCTAGCCCCCACACCCTAAACCCTAAGCTATGACCGCGCTGTCGATGTTGGTAAAGACGTTTTGCTTCAAGTTCTCCTTGTCCACCACGGTGATAACCGTCCTGTTCGGGACGCTTACGACGAATGCCGTCTGATCGAGTAGAACCAATGATTCGCGGGCGCCCTTGCTCGCGGCCATTGTTACCGCTCCTTCGATTCGTCCCAAGTCAGCCTGATTCAAATCTATCTGGCGCGATTGAAGCCTCGTCTGCGCGTGCGCGGAAAACTTGATGGCTTCAGGCCGCTTCGATAGCGCGTCATTGAGAATCTTGCTGAATGCAGGTCCGTTATTTGGGCGAGCAGCCGGAAGCGATGGGCTCCCTATGCGAGAAGCTCCTCCCAGCGGACCGATTGTCGACTCTTGAATTCTCAATGGATCCGGCATGGCTTTTCTCTACTTGTCGCGGACCTGTTGAACCTGGTCCATGGTGATGTCGGTACCGTTCACGATTAGATGCGGACCGTCGGAAAGCAGCTTTACGGCGTTCACAACTCCGGAAACCGCTTTTGCCACTCCGCTGCTGTCCACGACGTTTGCGTCGATTGTCTTGCCGATCAAAGACGCCGCCTGGAACTGGCCCAAATTCTTGGTCATGTTCGTAATGCCCTCGACCGTCGAGAACTGCGCCATCTGCGCCAGGAACGCTTTGTCGTCCTGCGGCGACAGCGGATCCTGGTTCGTAAGCTGCGTAATGAGCAGCTTTAGGAACTCTTGCTGGCCGAGCTGCTGGTTGCCCGCGATCGCCTGGGTGATCGTGCTCGGGCCGCCTGCAGCTCCGACCGCTGTTGTGGGCATAATGTTTCTCCTTCCTGCTTCGATCCTCGCCCTGCGGATCCAAGTACTGGGCAATCGTAAACGAGCTCCTATTCCAATGGCTCGCAGGCAAGTTTTCTATGCGTGATAGTCCAGGTGTCCCGCGCTCAGAGCGCGGGGTCTGGCGAGAGTCTCCACGACCGCCACGGCTTCGGGCTGGGTCTCGCGGAGCGTTGTAAATCGCGCGGGCGCTGCCGGCTGCGGCACAAACGGCTGGAAGCGCTGGTCTTGCCGGCCCTGCCCAAGTGTCACGTCGAGCCCCTGGAGCGTGAATCCCTTCTGTTCCAGCGCCTGCCGGAGATGATCTTTTCCGTTTTCGACCGCTTGCCGGACCACATTCGATTCCGTCACGATCTTCGCGCTGATGACTTCTCGGTCCGCGGTAAGCGATACGCGAAGGTCGCCGAGATGCTCCGGCTTGAGATGGAGCACGACTTCCTGCCTGCCCTGGGTCAGCCGCATCCCCTCGATCTTGTCGGTTATCTGCGAAACGATTTGCACGCGCTCCTGAATCGACCGCTTCGGCTCATCGACGGGAGTGGCGGCAACCGCGTTTTCGGCGCGATGGCTCGGGCTCGAAGCGACAAGCGCGGGATCGGCGTCGGAAGAAGACTTCCTGTCGGGAGAGTGCTGTTCGCGACCATCGCCCGACGCCGAGGCGCCCTCATGAGAGCCGGAGATCGTCCGTTCGAGGGGCAACGTCATCGTTGGCCGCGTCGCTGCGGCATCCCCGTCTAGAGGGCGATTTTGCTCGGTCTGGCCCGCGGCATCGTTCCCGGAGGCCGGAGCAGCAGCGCAGGGACGAAGACTCCGTCGGGCATCCGCCAGCCGCGCAACCGGGCGTCCGGGGTCCCGCCCAGCGACAGCCGGGCTTCCATTCCCATCAGATCGGGCACTGACGGGATCGGGAGA
>JBGPOG010000404.1:0-4735 GCA_041487935.1 Chthonomonadia bacterium
GCCGTTTACTAGACCGGCAGCCGGCGATGCGTAACTTGGCCCCCACTCCTTGCCGGCGCCCCACACCATCTTGCCGGATTGTTTTTCGAACGCAGCCACGCAGGGCCCGCCGTCGGCTCCGACGTTGACAATAACGAGGTCGCCTTCAATCAGGGGCGTCGCGCCGACTCCGAAGAAATTCTCGCCGAGCTTGAACTCCTTTTGGATGTCGCGCGTCCAAACGATCTGGCCTGTCACTAGCTTGATGCAATGAAGCTTGCCCTCCGCGCCGTACGTGATGACAACCTGGCCGTCCGATACGGGCGGGCACCTTGGGCCGCCATTCCAACCGTATGGATCGCGGAACGTGGTTGGATACGAGACCTTCCAGAATCGCTTGCCGGTCTCGGCGTGCAAGCATTCGACGATCTCCGCCTCGCCGATCCGATGGAACAATACGACGCGGTCTCCAACCACAGCGGGTGTCGCGTATCCTTCGCCCTTCGGAACCTCCCATACGATTGAAGGGCCGCTCTCTTCGAACTTCTGCAAGAGAGGCGTTTCCGTGGAAGTTCCATTACGGGCCGGTCCGAGGAAATTGCGCCAATCGTGGGCCACCGCACCTGAAGCAAGGGGCTTGGGTGCGGCGCGATATTTCAATCCTTCCTGCGCCTTCGCCTCAGGTTGTGGAAGTACAGGAAGCACATTGACTTTTGGCGGAGCGGGGTCGGTGAACGCCTGTGCGCCGGACAGTTCAGCAGACGCCGGCAGAAGGAACGGAACTAGCAGCATGAAAGCGGTAGATCGAACGAATCTCGCGTAAGAAGAGCAACGACCTTGGGTTATCAAATGGATATATCCTCGAAATAGATCACTCCGGCGGAGAGGCCAATCTCCAACCGATTCCATAGATAAGAGAGACGCAAAGAACAAGGATACCGGCTTCTATTCCAGTTGCGGTCCATCGGAGGCCGGCGCCGGTAACGTCGCGCCCTTGAGCGGCGTACAAGACTGCAATGGTCGAGATGATCACGATCGACAATGGGATCGGCAACAGCGCAATAAGCGCCAATAATCTGGCGGGTGTTCCGTAGATGCACTTTGTCTTTGTTAGCTGAAGCTTGCCTTTTGTTAACGCAATGATTCCCATAATTATCAAGCCAATCTCTGCGCCCAGAATCATTGCGTCACCTCCACGGCGGTATATTAAGGCCGAACGCGTCATACAATCACGTTTCGTCGGCGGCGATGATTTCTCCTGTTTAGTTGCGCCATCGTAACAGTTCAGGCTTGGTGAGAGCGAAAAACGGATTCCTCACTCCGTTCGGAATGACGAGGTGGGCGGCGCCGTCATTCCGAACGGAGTGAGGAATCCCGCTTAGACTAATTCTCATGAATTGTGAACAGTTACGCGCCATCCGGGGTTTGAACGTCAATCGTTCGGCTATTCAGGGCAGGCTGTTGAGTTCGCGAGTGAAAGCTTCGAAACGCATGTATCGCGGACGCCGGCACGAATCTGGTATCGGTCGCGGGAGTCAAAAATGGAACTAACTCGGCCGCAGAAAGTCTTCCTTGGCATTTTGGCGTGCTGGCTCTTACTGAGCACGTCTATCGTTACGCTGGCGATGCTGCGCGATCCGGTCCACCTTGCTGTGCTGAAGATGGGCTGGGGCTTGATTCTGTTCTGGATTGTGGGCCTTGGAAGTGTAATGTATCGGTTGCGCCGCCCGATATGCGGGTTCGTCCGGAGAATTCGGTCGGATTGGCGAATCAAGTTCATTCTTTTCGCCACCCTCCTCGCGATGGTCGAGGAAGCGATCACCACCGCGATGACGAACCTGGCTCCGCTCTTCGGCGTGCCGATCGGTAAGGCATACGCCACCGCAAGCGCGAACTACCTGGATGTTATTGCGCTCCACAGCGTCAGCCTCTTCGTTTCGTTCTTTGTGGGGTGGGCCTGGCTGCTCTCGATGTATCGGTTTTCGCCGTTCGCGGTCTTTGTGATTTTTGGGATTACCGGGACATTTGCGGAAATGAGCTTTGGTCCGCAGCACGCCATGGAATTTGCTCTGTGGATCTATGTTTACGGGTTGATGATCTACCTGCCCGCATGCTGCGTACCCGAAGACAGAAAGGCGCGAGATCCGCGCTGGTGGCACTATCCACTGGCAGTATTCGCGCCGCTCCTGTTCCTGGTTCTATTTCCCCTTGCAGGTCTAATCCACTTGTTCTTCCCGAACCACCCAAATATGCACTTCCCGCCAATCCATTAAAGATACGTTACCAATTCGTACATTCCGGTCAGCGCGGACTAGCCGGGATGACTGCGCTTGCCGGACCAGCGTTCATCTCGAACTCCTCGATGATCTTTCCGTCCGGCTCGACCGCGCGCAACGATAGCGTCGAGCCGCTTACCGTGATCTCGCAGTGGTGGTGCGCCTGCTTGGCGGCCTTGACGTACGGAGTGTCGGGAGTAACGCTGTAGAGGGGCGCGCCTCCGCCGCCCGTGACGATGTAGTGGATCCCATTTGCCAGGTGGTGCTGGTAATCATGGTCGTGCCCGTTAATCACCAACTGCACCTTGCCGGACTTGAGAATTGGCTCCAATCTCTTGGCGCGCTCCGCGGATTCCGCCCGGCGTCCTGGCTTGTCGACGCAGGTGTGGACGGTATGGTGGAAGAAGACAATCCGCCAGGTCGCCGACTGGTGCGCGGCCAGGTCTTTCCGCAGCCACGCCTCTTGCCCGGCAAATTCCGAGGGCGGGCGATTCGTGTCCAGGGCGATAAAGTGGGCGTTTCCGTAGTCGAACGAATATTCCCCTGGAACGTCGAAATACTTGAAGTAGGGCGCCCCGTGCCTTTCGTGATTGCCAAGCGACGGGTAGTACGGCGTTTGGCACAAAGCCTTTTGCGTGACCGCCCAGAACTCGTCCCATTGCAACTCGTTTGTGCCGTTGGCTACCTGGTCGCCGGAGTTGATGATGAAGTCCGGCTGAAACTGGATCATGCGCGCGAGAACGGCCGCGTGAACGGCGGGTTGGGTCCGGTTGTCACCGTAAGCTGCGAACTTGAAGGGCTGTTCGCGCGGCGCGGCGGTCATAAAACTGCCCGATTTTGTTTCCGCCCCACATTTGACGGAATACTCGTAGCGGGTGTACGGCTTGAGCCCGGTGAGCTTGACGCGATGATATTGAGCTGGCGCCGAATCTTTGGCAGTCTTACGCCTGCCCGCCACGACCACAGTCCCCACGACTGGCGAGTCGCTGACCCAGCAGACGGTGATTCCAGTTTGAGTGGGCATCATCAAATAGGGACCTTTATCGATACCCGTTGCCAGTGCGCAGGAGCTTGCGCCCAGAAGAATTGCGACTGCGGTTAATCCTAGGAGTCTGTTCATTACTTCTCCGGATGTGAATTGGCGAGACAACATCTTTATTGTACGGATCCGATATTGCACCCGGATTTAGGGCTGGTTGATACACGATTTACTGCCGGCTGCGCTGTCCACGGCTTACGCACGTACCAACGACCATCATCGTGCTCACGATCATGGATCAAGAGCAGATGATGGTCGCGAATGATTGCGCCCTGATATCGAACCTCACGGCGCATGAATTGAGGATGCTATGCCGTCGGCGTGTATCCCATCACGACGTCGAACTTCGCCTGAAGCTCGCCGATTCGCGAATTCTTCAGCGGGTTCCAGTCGACAAGGACCGCTTTGCGAAGGCTCAAGTCGATGCCCTTGAATACGCCGTCCGACTCGTTCTGGGGATGCCCCTTGATATAACACTGAGTAATCAGCTCGGGCTTTTTGTGCCGGTTGATGGCAAAGTGAATATGCGGTGTGCGGCCCGGGTAGGGGATAGGTTTGATCGTGCGGAAGTAGTACTCGCCCGTTGAGCCAGTGAGGAACCGGCCATATCCCTGGAAGCTAGCGTCGCGCTGGGCGTGCTTATCCGCCGAATGGAGATACACACCGTTGTTATCGCACTGCCAGATTTCGACGACGGCATTACGGATCGGCTCGCCGCGCGCGTCGAGGATTCGCCCGCTCAGGTGAGTAACCTTTCCCATGGCCTGTGACATGGAATCGTTGACAATCAGCAGGTCATTGTCCGTGTCAAGGGGCAGTTTATCCGGATAGAACGGACCCTCGGTTTGAGCGGGTGTTCGCATCAATTCGTCGGCGTACGCGCCCGGAGCAGCGAGGGCCAACGCGCCCAGCGTCAGTCCGCCTAAAAATGCCCGGCGGGTATGAAACGATTCGTTCATTGTGGTTGCTCCTATACAGTCTGATGTGTTTTATCGTATAGCGTGGGTCTTCACCGCATTATATCAATTTGGGCCGATCTCGTCAAACGAAATGCAGATTGCGCTAATCGTTATGGCCTGGACGGGCGGTCACCGTCGGTTTCTCAGGCAGTCTAAATGAAAGAACCTCGCATTTCGACCGATTTCGATGGTTTAGAAACATTCGCCCGGTAAAGCCGCCGGCGCCACGAGCCGGGATCCTTTGTGGTTCTAGTGTAGTGTCTCGGTAATGTCATTACAACGACGACAAAGTGGCAAGACCGTCATTCCGAGCATTTTACCGCGCCTAACGCGGCGTTGAGCGTAAGAAACTGTCACAGCCCCCGTCATCCCGTAGGGATCTGTTTTTGAATTGGTAAGTTGACATTCGTACACTAAACGGTGAAGTTTCTTAGGAGACCTCATGTGCTGCGCACACAACCAAGCATGAAAATGACGTAGCA
>JBGPOG010000405.1:0-4731 GCA_041487935.1 Chthonomonadia bacterium
AGGCGCCCAAGCCTTACCTGAGGATCGTCCCTCAGCCGAAGTAGCCGAAGCGCTCCAATCTGCTTATGCCGGAGACGCCGCCGTGGCTCGAATTCCGAGACACGGCGGCGCAGCGAATGGGCATTCGGAGACGAATCTAGCTTGCATTCGGGTCGTCGTGCATGATGCCGATGATGTGGCCATCCACGTCATTAAATTAGGCGAGATACCCTACCCCGCGGATCTGCATCTAAGAAACTACGATCTCGCCGCCTGCACTGCGTTTTGACGTTACCTACAATCTGTTGGCTGCAACAGTCATTGCTTTGGATATTAGCCCCTTACATCAACGACGGAATTCGTTTCCCAGCTCTGGATCGCCGCCTCGATTATCTCCTGAACGGCCAGGCCATCTTCACCGCTCGCTTCGATCTCGTCTCGCGGAACACCTTCCGCCACCTGCTCCAGCCAGCGGTGGATGCGCTTGTCGAACGTCTCCTTGAATCCAGTCATGCCGCCCATGATGCTGTTTTTGATGACCGTCAGCTCCTGCCCGCGGCGTGGATAGAATGTGAGTTCTTCGAAACAGTTCTCCAGCACGAATCGGCCTTCAGTGCCCATTACTTCGCAACGCTCCAGGTTGTGGGCAGGGTTTGCGTCGTATGAGCCGGTCAAGTGGCCTACGACGTTATTCTCGAACAGCAAGTTGACCTGGGCGTTGGACCAGCAAACGCGCTTGCCGCCTGGCCCATCTTCCTTCGGAGCACGGTTGAAGAACGCCTGAGCCTTGCACACGCGCCCGCAATAGTATCTGAGAATGTCCAGGCTGTGCGGATGTAACGCGCGCATATGGAACCAGGGCGAGGTTTCGTTCGGGTTGTTGATCCACATGGTCATGTTGGCGAGGAGGAGCGTGCCGAGGCGGCCCTCATCGATCCATTGCTTTGCCGTTGCGCCGGGTGGAGTGAAACGGTGGTTGAGGTTGACTCCCAGATACAGCCCTTTTTGCTTGGCCGTGGAGACCATCTCGCGCGCGTGCTGGATGTTGTTGCTGATGGGTTTTTCGCAGAGCACGTGCAAGCCGGCGTTGAGGCATTCCATCGTGGGAGTATAGTGGTCCCCGCCGTTCTCGACGCCTGCGGAGCAGATTGAAACGGCGTCGAGTTGTTTGCCTACGTCCGACAGCATCTCCTGGACGCTGTACCACTTCTTCACGCCGTCGCGCTGGGCGGCTTTATCCGCGCGCTCGGAAATGATGTCGCAGTAGCCAATTAGCTCCGCGAGCGGGTTCTTGAGGTAGATGGGGCCGTGGGTATTCCCAATCCCCCCGCAGCCTACGACGGCGACTTTCAATCTCATTTCGAGCTACTCATACTATCTTTCTTGGACGTCTGCTTGCCGTAGCAATGTACTATCATGTCCATAAACCTTCCAAACTCGTCTTCATCAATTTTCCCACACTCGTCTAGGAGGTCCGCGCGGATAATGCGTCGCGCATTTCGCCTCAGTCGTGCACATTCTCGTTGCATTTTGGCTACGTCTTTTGCGTTTTTCCCGTTATCACCGATGCGGCACAACTGGTAGCGAAGATAACTGTACCTCGCCCACAAGTAGTATCTATCTGGTTGCAATCTAAAGCCCATTTTGGCATGCGATCGAACGCTTGGCGTGTTGGCGACGTCGTATGAGCTTCTAAGCTGAGATTCACCACGCTGATTTAGGTTAGTCATCACTTCGCGCACCATCTCAGTTGCAACCCCGTGATGCTGACTGGAGGGCGCGACCATCAGGAGATCCAACGTTGGTGGGTTAAGTCCTTGGTTTACTAAAGCTGCTCCGATGATACGCCCTGACACCGGGTCGAGGGCTAGTCGAGAGTCATCTAGCGGTTTTCCCCGTTTGCCGTCAAAGTACTCCTCTACAGTTGTTTGCGCGGTCTCTCGGACCATATCAACCGGCCAGTTGTAATACTCCGAAGTGCCCAAGAAGCACTCGAAGTCCAAGAGAGCAAGCTCGTCTAGATCGCCCGGTCTTACGTCCCGTAGCAATACGTGACCTTCGTGCTTGAATAGCCGTGTTCGCCGTGCAACTTTGACATGGACGTATCGCGGCTCAAGGTACAGCCTTCCATCAATGAACTCGTACTTCCAACCGAATTCTCGCGGGAGCGAATGGAATTCCTCGATGGTCATCGGCGCCGGCGTTGTGATTAGCCGTGGCTCCATGACTTCCGGTAATTTACCCGTTTTCAACGTCCACCACCCTATCCCCCTCCCAACTTCGGATTGCCGCCTCGATGATTTCCTGCACGGCCAACCCATCCTCTCCGCCGGCCTCGATCTCTTCTCGGGGGACTCTGGCATTGACCTGTTCCACCCATCGATGGACGCGGCGGACGATGGTGTCGTCGAAGGTCTTGATGCCGGTGAATAGCGGGTTGGGTAGCACAATCAGCTCCTGGCTGCGGCGTGGGTAGAGGGTGAGGCGCTCGTAGGCGTTGTCGATGACGAAGCGGCCTTCCGTGCCCATGACCTCGCAGCGCTCCAGGCTGAGGAGCATGTTGTTGTCGTAGCTGCCGGTAAGGTGGCTGACGACCCAATTTTCGTGCAGCAGATTAATCTGTGCGTTGCTCCACGTGGTGCGGAGGCCGCCGGGCGCATCGGCATTGGGCGCTTTGTTGAAGAAGGCGTGGACCTTTTTGACCGGGCCGCAGAAGTAGCGCAATACATCCAGGCTGTGCGGGTGGAGAGCCTTCAGGTGAAACCAGGGCGTCGTATCGCGCTGGTTGCCGATCCAGAGGGTCATGTTTGCGAGGAGCAGCGAACCGAGCAGCCCCTCGTCCACCCATTCTTTCGCCTTCTCGGCTTGCGGCGTAAATCGGTGGTTCAAGTCGCAGCCGAGGTAGAGGTTCTTTTCTCTTGCTCTTGCAGCCATCTGGCGGGCCTCGGCCACGTCGTTCGACAGGGGCTTTTCGCAAAGCGCGTGGACGCCCGCCTCCAGGCACTGCATCACCGGCTCGAAGTGGTGGGAGCCGTTCTCTACGCCGGCAGTGCAGACGGAGACAGCTTCGATCTGCTCGCTCTCGAGCATCGCGGGGACCGAATCATAGGCGCTTGCATTATGTTTGCCGGCTGCCTCTACTGCGCGATCCCGCTGGATATCGCAAACGGCGACGATCTCAGCATCCTGGCAGCTTGCATACGCGTCCAGGTGGATTCGCCCGAGGTGTCCCGCTCCTATGACGGCAACTCTCAGCGACATCGAACCGCCACCGAGCGAGTAGGGGTGAAGCATTCGCGCTGAAACCGTCCATTGAGGGCGCAAACCTCCCGGGCGAATGCTTCACCCCTACCAGAGTCTGCGCGCGACACATGCGCGCGCGACACATGCGCCCACGAATCTGCGCGCATCGACTAGTCCTCTACCAACGGCGCAAGCTTTTCATAACACGCTCGCACTCTCAGTGACACGTGATTGTCGACGCCCGGCGTGTAGGGGTGAAGCATTCGCGCTGAAACCCTCCGTTGAATCCTTAAGTTAATCGAGCGAATGCTTCACCCCTACGGGCGATCTGCATGCGCCATCTGCAAACCCGAGCTGTCACGCATCGTCTATCCCTCGACCAGCGGCGTGAGTTTCTCGTAGCACGTGCGAACGACGGAATCGACGTACGCCGCATCCGTGCTGCCGTGCGTCCCGACTATCTCGAGAACGAGGTATTCGATTTCCGGCTTGCGCTTGAATACGTCGATCACCGCACCCAGGTTCATCGCGCCGCCTCCTGGGATCTGATTCTCCACCGGGCCGATGGGAATCTCTCTTCCCTTGGTATCACGAATTCGCGCGGTGAAGAGGTAGGGGAGCAGGCTGGGAATAGTCTCCTCGGGTATCTCTTGTTCCGGCGTGCGCCAGAGGTGCGACGCGTCCACGTTAAGACCAATCCACTCCGTATCCACTTCCCGCATCAGTCGAAGCGCCGTCCTGGTTGAATACATCGCGTTATTGACGTGGGGCTTGAGGCTGATTCTAGTGTTGAACTCGCGCGCAGTCTTGGCCAGCTCACCCAGCGTTGCCACGACCTTCTTAAACGACTCCTCATCATCCGCCTTTCCGCCCGGCCCGGTCGTTATGAACCGCACGCCCATCACGCTCGAGGCGCGCAAGAGTCGGACCAGCCGGAACGCTGCCTGCCCGTCGAGGATATTGGTGCTGATTCCGAGGGATTCGATTGCCAATCCGCGATCGGCGACCTTCCTGGCAATCTCGGTGTATCCGGTCTTCGGGAGATCGTCGGGCAAGTGGTTTGCCATGCCTTGAATTGCGCACAATTCGATGGCCTTATAGCCGGCGCCGGCAATGCCGTTTAGAGCGGTATCCAGCGGAAGGGCGCCATACAGCAACGTGCTGCAGCCGAGGTGCATTTGGGTTCCTTTCGGAGTGACGATCGGTCAATCTTGGGATCATCGACCTATGTCCACTTTCAGCGAAAGCCTGCGGAATTCCTTTCATGGATCCATTAATCCGCACATCCATCATCTATCTTCCAAGGTAATTGCCAAAGTCCGTGGATTGTCATCCCGAGGTACGAGGGACCTGCTTTTCACAAACAACCATCACAAGAAATGACAGCGAAGAACAGATCCCTCGTACCTCCTAAGGACAAACGTCAAAAGCAGGTCCCTCACAAAGACAGTTCGGGATGACGGAATTGCTGACGGTTCGGGATGACGGAATTGCTGACGGTTCGGGATG
>JBGPOG010000406.1:0-4713 GCA_041487935.1 Chthonomonadia bacterium
CTGCGTTTTGTCATTACGTGTAACGTGTTGCCGGCAGCATCCATTGCTCGGGATGACAATTCACAGACTTTTGCAATTACCTCGATTATATACGAATTCAAGGGATCGCGCCATCTAAAGAGGGGGCGATTCAGGAAATGTCCTGTTTTCATACGTTGAACGCAAGCTGCTGGGAATCACCTGACTGCTATTTCGAATTGGAACCGCCCGTTCCCCGCCTTCCCCACCGCTGAACCCGTTCGGAGACGCCATCTACCCAGATATCAACCGCCTCGTACATCGCCCAGAGGACGCCCGCGAACACGGCAATGGCCGTCAAGATCGAGGGTTTCTCAAAGGCATCCTGGATTTCGGCCCAAACGAGCGACGGACGCTGGAAGACGTCCCAGGAGTTTAGCCGCACGATCAGGCCCAGGTAGACGCCCAGCGAGA
Organism: Chthonomonadia bacterium; assembly: GCA_041487935.1. GTDB lineage: Bacteria > Armatimonadota > Chthonomonadetes > Chthonomonadales > CAJBBX01 > JBGPOG01. The sequence goes on from JBGPOG010000406.1 coordinate 433, forward strand.
TCAGCAAGAAGAATATCGGCGCGTAGAGCAGCGTCTTGTGGCCGGCGCTTTTCAGGTATCGCTCTACCGGGCGGATCGCTAAGACGAAAAGCAGCATACCGATGGAGCTGTAGCCCAGAAACAACACCGCCCATTTGGCGGTCGAGAGCATGGCATTCGGGTCCTCTTTGCCGCCCTGCAGCAGCGGCGCCCAGTACTCGTCGAACAGCAGGTGGCGCCACTCCGTAATCAGATAGCAGGCATTAGGGAGAAAAAGGACCCAGGCGATCGCAATCGGTAAGCAGACTATAAGCGGCAAGTTTCGGCGCTTTCCGCGCTGAACCAGCCCCCAGCCTAGAACATAAGCCAACACGACCGGGATGCCCGCCAAGAACAGATTCCAGGTCACCGAATGAAGCCAATGCGCAACCAAATACCATCCTCCAAGCCGGATAATCGCCGTTCCGACGGTCTGTTTACGTGCAATCGCAAGCCGGCGTTTCAAGTGTACCCCGGCGCAGTCCGCCTGCCGGCTGGTTGGAGGAGTCGCTCTCATCCGCGCCGAACTGATAACGGCTAAGAACTAAACACGAAGACTCAAAGACCACGAAGAAGAAAGTCAATTCACACTTGGCCATGTACTCCCTTCGTGTTCTTCATGCCTTCGTGTTTAAAGACTTATCCCAGTGTTTAGAAATGGCAATTCACAGGCAGACAGACAAGCTCAGCAGCGTGATTGCTCCGATGCTGACGCCGTGCCTGGCGGATGGAAGCCTGGATTTAGACGGCGCCCGGGCGATGGTGGACTATTTGGCGGAAACCGGAAGAGTTCGCTCGATCTTTGCCCGCAGCGGTATGGGCCGGATGTTCACCTTCACCGTGGCAGAGACGAAAAGCCTGGGCCGCGCAGTGCGCGAGGCTGCGGGGGATCGCGTCGGTTTCTTACTGGGATGTGGCGGAGAATGGCTGGAGCGCGACACAGGCGGTCATCCCGACCCTAATGTCTATCTAAACCAGGCCATCGAGCTAACCAGGTTCGCAGAAGACCTCGGCGCGGACGCCGCCGTTCATGTAATTCCGGAGGCCATCGTTCCGGATCGGCTGACAGCCGGGGAGGTCGTCCTTCGATACTACGAAGCCGTTCACGACGCGACCGGGATACCCATCGTCATGTATCAGCCGAGGAGCACGAATCCGGAATATAGGATCACGCCCGAGATGTTCCGCGGCCTTATCGAAATGCCGAGAATACGAGCCTTCAAAGATTCCGTTCTTGACGAAATAGTATTTGCCGCCTTCTTGGAAGCCGTTCGTAGTAACAATGCCGATTTCCGGTTAATCTGCGGGGATGAATCCAAGTTTGTCCCGAGTCTTCTTGCCGGGGCCGCCGGCGTCATAGGCCAGGGCTGTTCCGCCTACCCTGAAATCCTCGCGGCAGCGGAAACGCAGATTATTAACGGCAATCAGGAACCGGCGCTAACAGCGCAGTCGGATATCGGCCTCGCTCTGACAGCAATGGACGGCCTCGACGGTTCGATCGCAACAAAACAGTATTTGATCCGTAAGGGATTGAAAATCCAGCCATACGACCGGAATGGCGCTAACGGTTACTCGAAAGAGATCATCGACCGGGTCGAGCGCTCGCTCGACGCAATCAGAGCGCCATATCTCAATTGAATCAATCGAACCGGCGCATGATTGGGCAATGGGCTTTAGACAATGGCCATTTAGAATGAGGAGTGTAACTTGAGCGATGGAATAGCGGCTGGAAAGCGCGTGCTCGTCACCGGAGCGCGCAATAAGTGGAGCATCTCCTGGCACTGCGCGCTCTCGCTGATGAATGCGGGCGCAACGGTAGCCTACTCGGTCTACAGCGACCGCGAGCGCGATGACGTGCGTAAAATGCTCGCGGCGGAAGGCAAGGAAGACTCGCCGATCTTTCTCTGCGATGCCACGAAGCAAGAAGATGTCGATCGCCTCTATCAGGAGGTCGGTAAAGCGTTTGACGGCCAACTCGACGGCATGCTCCACGGCATGGCGTTTGCCAAGCGCGAAGAGCTGACGGGCGAATACATCAAGACGTCACAGGATGGTTTCGCCCTTGCCCTGGATGCAACCACCTACACGTTCGTTATGCTCGCCCGCGGAGCGCGGCCATTGATGAATGCGGCAGGCGGAGGCTCCATGGTGACGCTGACCTATCTCGGCGGCGAGCGCGTCGTGCCCGGATACAACATCGCCGGCATTGCCAAGGCCGCTCTCGAGTCCAGCGTCCGCTATCTCGCCTTCGACCTGGGCAAGGAGAACATTCGCGTCAACGCCGTGAGCGCCGGGCCGATCAAGACCCTGGCAGCCAGCGGCATCGCCGGCTTGAGCACCATGCTCAAGCACGTTTCGGAAAAGGCCCCCATGGGGCGCGGAGTAGACGCCGACGAAGTTGGAGATACAGCCCTGTTCCTATTCAGCGACCTCTCGCGTGGCGTTACGGGGGAAGTGATCTATGTGGACGCGGGATATCACATTATGGGGATGTGATTCGGCGGTTTGACGATGGACGATAGACGATGGACGATGCTCACGGATTGTTGGTGATTTCAATCGGATCACCCATCGCCCATCCAAAAACGCCCATCGTCTATCATCCATCGTCTATCGTCCATCGTCCATCGTCCGCAAACGGGAGCAATCATGAACCACGACCGTGCCGCCGCCTGGTCACTACTGACCGAATACACCCAGAGCGACAGTTTACGCAAGCACGCGTTGGCTGTTGAGGCGGCGATGCGCTATTGTGCAGAGCAGACGGGCAACGATCCCGAGCGGTGGGGAAATACGGGTCTGCTCCACGACTTCGACTACGAACGGTGGCCCGATGCCGGCAACCATCCCGACCGCGGGATGGCGATCCTCCGCGAACAGGGCTGGCCGGAGGAGATTATCGAAGCCATCGGCGGCCACGCGCAGTACCTGAATATTCCGCGTGTTACCTCACTCGCCAAAACCCTGTTCGCAGTCGACGAGCTTTGCGGCCTGATCACTGCGGTCGCCTACGTTCGCCCGTCGAGGAAGGTGGCCGAAGTGGAGGTTTCCAGCGTCAAAAAGAAGATGAAAGACAAAGCCTTTGCGCGAAGTGTTTCCCGCGAGGATATCCTTCAAGGCGCGGAGGAGCTGGGAATTCCGCTGGACGAGCACATCCAAAACTGCATCACCGCCATGTCGCGCGTAGCGGACGAACTGGGACTTTAGCAATTCCTCTGAACCTCGATGTCACCACAATGCTTTTTCACTGATGCCGGCGATATTGGCGCACCCTGTAAGCGCCATCGCCATCTCGAATTCGTTTCTGATGATGTCCACGCAATGCCGTACGCCTTCTTCCCCGCAAGCCGCGAGGGCATAGAGATACGGCCGCCCGATCAAGACTGCCGACGCTCCCAGGGCGGCCGCCTTCAGTACGTCCGTACCACGCCGGATTCCCCCATCCACCAGGATCGCCACGCGCCCGCCGATCCGTTCTGCCACAACCGGCAGCACTTCGGCAGTCGCCGGAACGGTGTCAAGATTCCGGCCGCCGTGGTTCGAAACGATGACGGCCTCAGCTCCGGCGGAAATCGCAATTTCGGCGTCGTCCGGATTCAAGATGCCTTTCAGAACGATGGGGAGGTTCGTCAGCGATCGCACCCATTCGATGTCCGCCCAGGTGATGGCTTTGCGTTGGAGGTACTTTCCCGGCGTTCGTCGCTTAACTGCATCGTAGAGATGGGGCGTCTCAAGACCGTCCGGCAAGGTGAACCCGCACCTGCGCTGCCGATCTCTCGCGCCGAGAACGGGCGAATCGACGGTGATGCAAAGAGCGCGGCAGCCCGCTGCTTCGACCCGCTGGATCAAATCCTTGGTCCAGTCGCGATCCGGCTGGATGTAGAGCTGGTGCCAGAGCGGACCGGAGGCGTGTATGGCGATCTCCTCGATAGGGGTTGTCGTACTGGTGCTGGCAACGTAAACCGCTCCGGCGGCGCCGGCCCCGCGCGCTGCCGCCAATTCGCCTTCGGGGTGGAAGGCCCGCTGGTAGGCGGCCGGCGCCAGCAGAATCGGATGCGGCAGAGTTATTCCGAGTAGCTCGACGCTTGTGTCAGGAGGGGTGTCTACGGCCAGGACACGAGGTTTGAGGAGTATGCGGTCCCACGCTTCGCGGTTCCAGCAGAGCGTGTGCTCGTCAGCCGCGCCGCTTGCGATGTACTCGTATGCTGCGTGAGGGAGCGTTTCGCGGGCAAGAGCTTCGAAGTCGTCCAAACAAACGATGCC
>JBGPOG010000407.1:0-4707 GCA_041487935.1 Chthonomonadia bacterium
AGTCGGCGGCATGTTCTATTTCCTTTTCAGGCGACCTGGGGAGATGCACTTAAGTTACCGGGGCGCCTTTCAACTCATTGTGCCCATAGTCTTCGTGTACGTCGGCTGGAAATGGCTTTCCAGCGAGGGGCCGGGCATAGAGGATACACCAGTCGATTTCAAGTGTCAAGAACTTGAGGAGGCCATCACGAAAGCCAGGGAGACGCTTCCCTGGTTCATCGAGGAAGTGGACAAGAATATCGACGGGGCATTTGTCAAGTTTTCGCTGGAGACACCGAACGGCGCGACAGAGCATATCTGGGCGTATGTTCATTCGATCCGGAACGGTCTCTTCAATGTATCCCTCGCAAACGATCCCTTCGACAAGGACCAGGAGAGCCAGGGCCGGAGAGATGTCCCTATCGGCGAGGTGGAGGATTGGCAGATCATGTATCCGGATAATCGGATCAAGGGAGCGTACAGCCTGATCGCGCTGTTCGAGCATTTCGAGTCAAAGGGGAAGCGGCTAAGCCGGAAGATGCAGAAACAGAAAGCGCAGTTAATCGATGCTGGGTCCGGTTGATACGCCGATGGAGTTCGGGACCGGGGATTGCGCGGCGTGTAATTCGCCGGTGGGAGAGACGGGATTCGGGGTTTTTCGAATGCAGGCGCGCGATTTGGTACAATAGGCCGGAGGAGCGGAATATGCCGATAACCGAAGAGATGATGATGAATGCCCACGAAATCGGCATTCGCCTTGAGATCGTTGACGGTTTACCGGTCTGGGAAGCACACCCGGTCTTGCTGCATCAGAAGGCTGCGGACCGTATTCGCGCGACTTTGCGCCGGCCGATTGGCTCAGATTCCAGCTGTGAATGCGTCCACTATTACGATCTGGCGCTGCGCTTTCCCGATGGTTCTCAGAAGAGGCCGGATATCGTGATTTTCTGCCGCGAACCGGACGAGAAGGATTCGGAAGTCACGCTCTTGCCCGAGGCAGTTATCGAGATCATCAGCAAAGGCTATGAAGCCAAAGACCTTGAAGTAGGAGTGCCTTTCTATATAGCGCAAGGAGTAAAAGTTGTGGTGACATTCGACCCCTATACGCTGAAGGCTCTTCATTTCCGCGGCAGCCAGAAGCTTGAGATCCAATCGCCTGCCGACATCGAGCTTCAGTGCGGATGCGTATGTACGGTCTAGGTCTTTCTAGCATCCCTTACGCGTTAACTCCCGTTTCTTATGCACATCCCCAACGCCAAATCAGAGCCGCGTGATGTTGACGACGCGGCAATTTCCCATCTGTTGACACTGGCGCGCGACTATTCCACTCAATCCGGCTCCGGTTTTACATGCCTCGCCCGCAGTCTTGCCGACCTTTGTGAGAGCGACCCCAAGCTCAAAACCTTAGGCGAGCAGGCGCAGCTCCTGATGGGAAATGGCGCGCTGCTGCAAGGCATTTTCCGAAGGCTCTTCCCCGCACAAACCTACCCCTTCGCGGTCGCGCACCTCGAGTCCAAGCCGAACCTCACCGACCGTGAGCATCAAGTGCTTCTCGAGCTTGCGAGAGGCCGCTCCAGGGAGCAGCTTGCCCGCCGCCTCTCAGTCAAGCCAGGCACGGTCAAGCGCCACATCGAGAACATCTACCGCAAGCTCGGCGTTGAGAGTTCGACGGAAGCGATTGCGAAGGCCACGGCGCTGGGCCTGGCGGATTTCGACCTGGTGGACATTGTACTTCCCTCCGTGGATGGGAAGAATTTGGATTTGACGTACTTTGCGGGGATGATGCTTTCGGGGCGTGTCTATGGTACCGACGGGGCTCCTCCCGATCCTGTTCGCGCGCTCGCCTCCGCGGCGACCGTCTTGCTCTTGCTGGCCGCAAGCCTACCGCGAAACGAGACGCTTGACGATGGCTCCGCACAATATGCGAATCATCGCGGCGCCATTCTCGAGTTTTCAAACGACGGGCGCTTGCTAAATAGGTTTGACCTCGGCGGTGAACTGCGGATTCCCTATTCGATGGCGATAGCGCCACCCGCCGCCGCGCGGCACGGATTCACGCCTCGGCACTTGTACATCGTGAACGGCGGAACTTACCCGGACTCCCTGAATCCGCACGCCATCGCGGAGTTCACACCTCACGGAGAGACGGTGCGCGCATTCAGTGGTGGCGCCTACATCGGAACGCGCCTGAATGCATACGACGTCGCCTTTACGGCGGATGGGCGTTTGCTGGCCGCTTGCGGCGATTGCACAGACGCGATACTTGAATTCTCCGAGGGAGGCAGCCGCGTAAAGAGATTCATAGATATCATCCCCTATGGCGGAATCGCGACCGATGATTCCGGACAAATATACGTGGCAGGCGGACGATGGTATCAGAATCCGGTGCATGTCTTTGGCCCGGACGGCAAGTTACTTCGCAAGGTGGGATATTCACAGTGGACTCTAGGCGACGAAGTGCCGTACCAGGGCGTTGCGGTGGACTGCTCAGGGCGGGTCTTCGTGGCCAACACGAAAACAGCCTGTATCGAGGTCTACAACGCGGAAGGCGCCAGAGATGGTACATTCCGGGATGACGTTACGAATGGTCCGTGGCGGTTGGCGCTTGACAATCGCGGACGACTGTTCTCGATCTCAGGGTCTAACGAGGACGTACGGTACGACCCAAACAGCTGCGCGAGCCAAGTCGACGTTTTGGACGCAAAAAACGGCGTTCCACTCCGTCGAATTCTCGCCCCGGATGGCGTCAGATTCATCTCTTTGTGCGTCGGACCGAATGGAACGCTGTATGCGGGTGGATTGTGCATTTGAACGATGTGCCATTGAGCACATTTACGGGGGTCATGCTTGCGTCGTATCATGCCTACGATGCTAATGCTGGCCCGCGCGGTATGGCGGGTCTCCCTATTCCACTTTCAGGAGACCAGACCGATGAACCGTTCCGTTTCGCTCAAGTCGCTCCCGTACTTTGGCGTATTGACCGCTGCGTGCTTGGTTTGCTGCCTGACCGCACGCGCCGACGATATTAGTTTCGAATTCAACACCCCTGGAGTACTTCCAAGCAGTCAGGGCGCCAATTACGCGTCGATAACGGCGACACCTGAAGCATCCGCGTTCTCCGCTAGCGGCGGAATTCTCCACGAGAACACAAACATCTTCCCTTCGGACGTCGAGGCAGCCTACATTACTCCACCAATCTATAACGCAGCATGGGATTTCACATTGGACGTCAGCGCCAGAGTAATCTCTAACCTATCATACACGAACGGCTTTGGCCTCGAAGGAGGAGATGCGACCCACCGCCGCGAAGTGCTAATCGTCCTTGAGAACGGACAAGTTCTCGTGCGTAACTCATCGGGCAACAATACGGTCATACCTGTGGATACTACAGGCGCGTTTCACAATTACCGTGTGGCTGCACCGGCGGGATTTGCAGCGTTCGATCTCTTTGTTGATGGGAACTTGAGATTCTCCGGCGATCCCTATGTCCTCAATGCATCGAATCCCGAATTCGACACGGTCGAATGGGGGGACCTTTCGCCTGGTGGTGGTAATGGCGCCATCGATTGGGACTACATTCGGTTAACGAATCACGCGCCGACATCAGTCCCTGAACCCGGCGCGGCCGCGCTCTTCCTTGGAGCGGCTTGCACAGGGATAATCGTCTTGCGACGCAGACGTCGCGCCTAAGCTCCCAACCGGGTGTATGATTTGCCCCGCGTATTCCCTTGCTGGAGGACGCGGGGCTTCTTACGTCTGGTATGCGGACGCGCGGCGAAGACTGGGTTGTTCGGATACACCGTACGGAGAGTTCAACGAAACGTAGAGACACCGGCCTGCGTAGGCAGCTTATGATGCGCCGGCCGCGGGGTTGGTGGCCTTACTGCCTCTAGTTCACCGTTACAGGCGTTAGCAATTCTACGAAAACCCATACTCATGCCGACGTCTTCCGCTCCTGAGGCATCCCTTATAACCTCATATTGGATTTAAGTGGGGTTATCCGTCTGTTTTGCCTTGATTTCGGACAAAATACCGCGCAAGGTAAGGGTCATTGCGGCTATGTGGTTCTCCAACCTCTGGAGGCGTTGTCGTTCCAGGCGGTTTTCGACGAGTGCAGAACGGTTTAATTGCAGTTTATCAATGAAGACTTGCCCCAATGCCGTCAGTGGCCGGAGCGCGCCGGTTATCTCTTCGACAATTTGCTGCTTTAGATCGTCGGTCAGCGGGTGCAGACGACGCGCTTCCTCTTCCTCCGACCAATAATCACCCTTGAATTCGTTACACGCATGACAAGCATACACCAAATTGGAAACGTCGTCCGTACCACCTTGTATCAGTGGACGAAAATGGTCGTATGTCAATTCCGCCCCGCATTGCGATTCCGGCACGCTGCAGTATCTGCAACGGAACACGTAGACGGCTCGCACGATGCGCTTCGTCTGGCCCGTATCACAGGGCAGCCGCGACCTCCGTCGTCCGCTCCGCCAGTTCGGTGAGCACGTTGCGCAAGTCTTCCCGTCGCTCCAAAAAGTCGTCAGTCCTATTTATGGATTCGGCCTCTATTCGTTCCAAGACCGACGCATACCGCCCGATCAGGTCTTCTAATTCTGCCGCTCGTGTCTCCAAGCCGAGACGCCTCTGGCGCATCCGTTCGATAGACTTCTCAAAGCGTTGGTCAAACTCTTTGCGTGTAATTGTATCCAGTGGCATCGGGATGCTCCTTCAAAA